>JAJFML010000182.1 GCA_021772195.1 Chlamydiota bacterium
TACCTGCTTCTCTTATGAAGATGAGTATCTTGTATGCGTTCACGGTTTTATGGGCGCCAGGTGGAATATGCGCTTTTTTGAAAGAAATTTCGAAAAAGAGGGTTTTGACGTTGTAAGATTTGGTTATTCCAGTCGAAATGATATCATCTCAAAACATGGAGAAGATCTTGCAAGAGAACTTCTCTTACTATCTAAACAAAGACCAGGTGTGCCCATTCATTTTGTAGCTCATTCTATGGGCGGTCTTGTTCTTCTTTCAGCTCTTAACCATCCTATCTGTCCTCTTGAGGCAAAAATTGGAAAAATGGCGCTTGTTGGATCACCTGTGAAAGGATCTGCTTGGGGACGAAGACTTCATGGCTTTCCTTTTGCAAGATGGCTTGCAAAAGACTTTTCAGGAAAAGAGCTAATGACTAGGGAGAATTTTGACTATCTTGGGAAATTTCCAGACACCTTCGAAGATGTATTAGTTGTAGCTGGATCTTTCGGTCTTAACCCATTTTTAAAGGGAACAAATGATGGAGAGGTCCTGCTTGAGGAGACGATGCTAGATATTCCTCACAAACGGGTAGTAAAATGTTGTGGTCATAAGAGTCTGATATTTAGCAAAAGGGTCTATTTAGCATTGAGGGACTTTTTTAGAGAATGAAACGAGAATACATAGAGAGAGTGGACCCCGAATGGGAAGAGATAGCTTCCAATTGGGTAGAGATCAAGGAAAAGATTTTGCTTTTGCAAGAACATGAGCGTCTCCTTAGAGAACAGCTAATCGAAATGGCAGATCAAAATAGTGCAATGGGAGCAGGGATAAAACTAACTAGGGGAGTGAGAAAGGGAATCGTTCAATATGCCCAGATTCCTGAACTAGAGGGCGTAGAGCTAGATAATTATCGAAAAGAGTCAACTGTAACATGGACTCTTACAAAGAGCACAAAGGGATGAAAGAGTTACCCATCCTTTTAGATAATGAAGATAAAAGCTCTCAAATAAAAAATTGCATTCGCAAGAACTATAAGCATCTTCGAAAGTGGGCCAAAAGAACAAACACAAATGCTTTTCGCATTTATGACCGCAACATCAAAGAGTATCCTCTTGCAATTGATTTCTATGATGAAAGGTACTGCGTTCAGTATTTTTCCTATGATCCAACAAATGATGAGCCCCCGCCTGAATTGAAAGAAGAGATAGATCAAGTGCTTCACTCTCTTTTTGGAGCTAAACCAGAAGATATCTTTTGGCGTAGCCGCATTCGAAGAAAAAAAAGAGAGCAGTATGAAAAAATAGATCAGAAAAGTGATTTTTTCCCAGTTGTTGAATATGGGGTTAAATTTTGGATCAATCTTGAGGATTATTTAGATACTGGACTTTTTCTTGACCACCGAGAGACCAGGCAGATGGTAGCAAAGTTGGCTGCTGGCAAAAGAGTACTCAATCTCTTTGCCTATACATGCTCTTTTAGCGTACATGCGGCTTTGCACGGTGCTAGTCTCACTAAAAGTGTCGATATGTCAAATACCTATACAGATTGGGGGAGAAGGAACTTTGAGCTCAACGATCTGAAGGAAAAAAACAATCCAATTTTAAGAGAAGATTGTCTTCGCTTTTTAGAAAAAGAGAGAGAAAAGTTTGATGTTATTGTCATCGATCCACCAACTCTTTCTCGCTCGAAAAAAATGGATCAGATGTTTGATGTTCAGATAGACTATATCAGCTTAATTGAGAGGGGATTGAAACTTTTGAATCCAGGAGGGACCCTCTTTTTTAGCACCAATTCACGCAAGTTTAAGTTTGATTGTTCATTATTTTCAGGGGCTGAGATTTCGGAGATCACAAAAAAGACAATACCTTTAGATTTTCATAATCAAAAAATTCATCGTTGTTGGACCTTTTTAAAAGCGGAGAGCTGTTTCCAGTCAGGGTAGACTAGCTCCCATAGTCTATAGATTTTTTCTTCTTTATACTCAGCAATTAGCATGACTTCGAGCTTGTTTGCAGGCTCATTAGGCCGCTTTGTAGTAATCCAAATACGGCCTGCAACTTTATTGCCAGACTGCAAAAGCGTCTCTTCTTCGTATTCGATTCTATACTCTATTGGTGTTTGGTAATAGGCCTCATGGTCTTTTAGAAATTTCTCATAGTTCATCTCTTCGCCGTTCGTAGTAAGTAGAAAGTCGGGATGATAATATTTTGAAATGAGAGATGCGTTTTTCTTTACAACCATCTTTTCAAACATCTCTTTCATTAACTTGATTGTCATTGTATAGTTTCTTTTTTACTGTGATTAAATGGCTTAAGTAGATTATTTTTTTACCTCAACTAATGGGGAAGAGGTAATTTTATGGCTGCAAGAGCAGTATCCGATCTATTTCAAGCTGCAGGCGCCAACTTTAAAGCAGTCTATGACAAATATCAAGGGCTGAACGGTGAAGACGGAATCATTCAAATTGTTGCTCAAGAAATCATGCAGCTTAAATCAGACATCGATGCTTCGAATAAACACTATGACCAATCGATCGTAGATAGTAAGATTCAAAGAACAAAAAGAAATATCTATATTTTTCGATATAATGAAATTCGCCAAAAGCTCGCACCTGCAAAAGACTTACTTCGAGATATTACAAGAAAAATCAAATTGTTCAGCGAGGCTGTTCTTTGTGGGGATGATCGAGAGAGGCTTCAAGTACTAGAGCCCGAAAAAGTAAGAGAGATTGATGTTTTATTTGGAAATGCTAGAACCGTTCTTCCTCAGATGAAAGAATACCATGAAAGGTTAGCTGCATGTCTTGGACAATTTCAGGCAAATTTAGATCAGATTAAAGACCATTCTCTTAGAACAATCTGCCAGAGATTAGATTGGGGTGGAGCGCCACTTAAAGGTTTAAATTATGTGGGTGCTAGGGTTGAGAGATATGTAGGGGCATTTGAACTCCCAGCTTTGAAAGAAGAAGATATTAGGGCAGTCCAAAAGCAAGTAGTAGAGGATAGACCAGCAGCTGCTCCCGCTGCTGCAGGTGGTATGGTAGTTAAGAGAAAAAAGGGCAGAAAATAGGTTAATCTCTGATTTGATAGATGGGATCGATCTTACTTGGATCATTAATCGTACAATCTAGATCTTTTAATTTGCCTGTTTCAAGGTTGTAGACCCATCCATGGATACAGAGATCTTGTTTCTTTGCCCACGCTCTTTGCACAATTGTTGTGTGGCAGATATTTTTAGATTGGGTAATTACATTGAGTTCAACTAGTCTTTGATAGCGTCTCTTTTCATCTTTAATCTGATCAAGATCTGCCTTGTTTGTGACGTAGACATCACGAATATTTCGTAGCCAATTATCGACAATCCCGACTTGAGTATTTTCCATAGCAGCTTTAATGCCGCCGCAGCCATAGTGGCCACACACAATCACATGCTGAACGCCTAAGACGCTGACTGCATATTCAAGGACAGAAAGAGAGTTGAGATCGGCATGTAGAAAGAGATTGGCAACATTTCTATGGACAAAGAGCTCACCTGGCTCAAGGCCTACAATTTCATTTGCAGGAACCCTACTATCCGAACAGCCAATCCAAAGATAAGTAGGAACTTGTCTCTCCGCTTTTTTAGAAAAATATTCTGGATCGGAGAATGTTTTATTCAAAATCCACTTTTCGTTGTTCTTAAAAAGCTGACTAAGTTCTTTCATTTGCTATCTCATAGTTGTAAGCTGTTTTTATCCTATCGTAAAAGCGCGCTTTCATTTTGTGAATTTCCTTTTCAGGATTATCTTTTATTTCTTTTGAAAACTGGGTGCGCCCAACATCAAAGAGTACAGCTTTGTTATCCACAAATCCATAGTTTAAATCAAAGATATAGCCGCCTTTTAGGTCGTAAAATCCTTTCCTAGCTCGCCTCTCTAGTAGATCTAGCATTTTTTGAATGACACCCTCTTGAGAGATAGCCCATTCATTTTTGAAGCTTTTTGCTCTTTTTTGGACGACAAAACATGCTTGATTTAAATCAATAGAATGCTCATTTCCTGATTTGTCAATGAGCATAAGAGAGGGAAGATCATGGCTTTTTTTAAAGTGAATGCCAAGAAGCGCTGTCTCCTCTTTCATGTAGG
>JAJFML010000183.1 GCA_021772195.1 Chlamydiota bacterium
AATCTTCAAGGTTTTGCAAAAAATGTCCCTCAAATTCTATCAGAGCTAAAATCTCTAGAAAAAGAGTCCCATCAATTGAATGAGAAGATCCATAGTGTCTTGTCGAGGTTCAATTTTAACCATCTCTTAAGAGATGCCGAGAGTCTAGCTGGCGCATCAGAGGGAAACAAGTGGATTGAAACGAGTCAACTCATCGCATTTATCAGCTCATTTGCAGAGCCTGAATACAAAATCAATCCTGAGATGAATCCTTTGTCTGAGCTTAGCTCTGCTCTTCAAAAGGTAGCTCAGGATATTAGTTCCGAGAAGTGACTAAATAAGGTCGGGAAACTCTGTTTTTGTTAAGAGATTCTTTTCGCCCTCTGTTGAGGCCACTAGAACAGCGCAGGTGCTATCGCTGAAGATATTAACCGTGGTGCGCAGCATATCCATGATCCTATCAACAGCTAAGAAAAGCCCAATTCCTTCAGCAGGAAGGCCTATTGCTTTCATGATAATAATCGTGGCAACGAGGCTTCCAGCGGGAATGCCTGCCACACCCATGGAGGCAAAAAGAGCAAGAAGAATGACTGCAAATTGTTTCATGATAGGCATGTCGATGCCATAGGCTTGAGCTACAAAGAGAGCAGCTACGCACTCATAGAGCCCTGATCCCGATAGATTGATCGTCGTACCTAGCGGAACTACAAGACTCGCAATTTTATTCGAGACCCCCGCTCTTTTTTCCACACATTCCAATGTAATGGGAATAGATGCAGATGAGGAGCTTGTTGAAAAGGCGGTCACAAGTGCGGGCATCATCGCTTTAAAATGTCTATAGGGTTTGACGTTTGCTACAAGTTTTAGAAGGATTGGAAGCGCAATAAACATGAAGACGGCAAGCCCAAGTGTTACTGTCAGAGAAAAGAGGAAGAGGGGTTTGATCGTACCAAATCCTGTTTTTGCAAATGATTTTGCAACGAGACAAAAGACCCCAATAGGTAGTAGCTTTAATATGATCTGAGCGATTTTGATCATAGCTTGAAAAATTCCTTTGAAAAAGCTAAGAACCGTTTCTGAGGATTCGTTCTGAATCTTCGAGAGCGCATATCCAAAGAGAAGGCTGAAGAAGATGAGGCCTAGCATCTCTCCCTTCGAAAATGCTTCTAAAACATTTGAAGGAACAATGGACAAGATAAACTGGAAGAAACTGAAATCGCCATGCTCTTGCATGGTGGTGTTAATCTCCGACATCTCATGGCCTGTAATCATAGCAGTATCTGCGCCGGTAAAATAGTGGCCTGGCTGAATCACGTTGACAAAGACCACACCGATGATGACTGCTATAAGCGTTGTCCCAAAATAGAATCCGATAGTTTTAAGCCCTAGCCTACCAAAGGATGTTTCATTTCCTATGCGGGCAATCCCGGTAATAATCGATGAGGATACAAGGGGTACAACTACGAGAGTAAGAGCATTGATAAAAAGGGTTCCAATGAGATCGAATAGAGAATAGAAAGTGGTGCCAAATATGTTTTTTTCAACACCTACGATAGGGCCTAGGATCATGGCTAAAATGATAGCAATAATTACCGACCAAGGAGCCGCAGTTCTGCGTTTTGTCATAGAAATTCCAGCTGTTAAAAATCTGAATCTTAGCTGGGGTTCTAATTTTTTTCAAACTCTCATTTGATACATGAAAGGAAAAATTTTAATTTTAAGAGTAAAATAAGAGCTAAATGAGATTTAGCTCTTTAATCGTTATTGATCAGGCTGATTCGCAACTAGCTGGGCCTGTTCGATAAGTTGAGTAGTCTCTGACTTTTCATCGGATGTACTCTGCAGATCATCTACATGACCTCTTACGATTTCACCAAAGCTATCTTTGATATCTTTAATATTGGCTTTACTAGGATTAATGGTTTGGTGGGTGAGAGCGGCAATTAAAGTCTCTTTATCGTAGACGCCCCCTTCGTGGATTAGGTAGTGAGCTGCAGTCAAAGCATTGATAAAATATTGGTTATCTTCATCACCATTCTTGTGGAACTCAGCTGCGAAGGATGCACCTTCAATAATTTGATGAACATCACCTTCGTTCAATTTTTTCTCTGATAGTAATCCATTTTTTAATGATTTCATCAGTCGATCAAATGAAATAAGAATTTCAGTATTGTCCTTCATAATAATCTCTTCTCGAACTTCCAAAATGTGTTTATTGATGCGGCTAAGAGCGGTCGGTGCATTGCTCGTAACTTCAGTCGTTTTTGCCAAAATAGGCCTTAGAGGGGCCGTATTCATCGAGGCCGCTAGGGGAAAAGCTGCAATTAATGCATATACTACGGGATTTTTCCAGATTTTATTCATATTAATGTCTCCTTTTAAAAACTTCATATATTATCTAATCTTTATTATTTAATGTAAATTGCAAAATTTGATTTAATTTGTGATTAAACGAAATGTTATTGCTCTATTTTAAAGGAAAGTATATATCAATGTGAATGGGAACGCAGCTTGGCAAATGGCTTATATTCGTAGGAGGTGGAATTGTCCTGTTAGGGCTCATTCTCCTGATTCTTTCAAAGATAGGTCTTCCAGTGGGAAAGCTGCCGGGAGATATCTCGGTAAAAAGAGAGCGCGTCTCTTTTCATTTTCCCATCGCAACATCGATTATTATCAGCATTATACTGACGTTTTTTTTGAATCTGATTTTATGGATCTTTCGAAAATAAAGGTGAATTGCCCAGGAAGGGACTCGAACCCCCACACATCGCTGCACCAGAACCTAAATCTGGCGTGTCTACCAATTTCACCACCTGGGCAAATAAGAATGTTGTAAGATTACTGATTTTTGGGGTTTTAAGTCAACTGGGATCAAAAAAAATTCTGCTCGTTCTTTAAAAATATCTAGAAATCAGGTAATAATATATTTAAGGGGGGAGCATGGGACGGATTCTCTGTCTTCTATTTATTATTACAAAGCTTTCTGCTGCATGTCCAGAGTCTTCCGAGAAGATGGATGGGGAGGTCTTTTCTCAAATTGAGAAAAACATCGATCAGCTGGAGAGAGTTGTTTGCGATCTGGAACAGTCTACAGGCGAGACTCTCCCTATTCAGAACCATTTTGTCCAGCTTGTGATTCTGAAAAATGGTCTTTGTGACGATCTATCTAAGACTTTTATGAACTATTTTATGCAGAAAAGGCTAGTTAGAAGTGATCCTTTTCTTGAGAGGAAGCTGGTGGCTCTCCACGGTATTATCTATTTAATCGGGCAAATCAAAGAATCTCCAAGTAATGACCTTTTAATGAAGCTCAAAAGGGAGATCGCGGGATATAGAAAACTGATTCTCTCTCAAAGACCTGCGCATAAATTAGACTATCAAAAAGCGCCTAGAAGGGCAAAGCCTAGATATCAAAGCTATTAATTACCGAAGTAATGTTCTCCAAAATTTATTTTGCTCTGATTTTGTAAAAAATTTAAAACACATTATGTTTAATTTTAAAATTTTCATCCCATTTAACAGTTAATTATACATATAAGATAATCTTTGTTATATGTAATTATATTTTCAATTAAAGTAATTTTTATACATTAAAAGATGTTTCTATAATTTGTCAAATATGTTATAATACATGTTTAAAAATAAAGGAAATCTGTTGTGGCGTCAGCTGTAGGATCATATTTATATAATAAACTTTGTGGTGACTCTGAGCCTATGGGAGCTGTTTTTGGTATTAATAGGCCTCGAGGGAGTCAAGATTGTTTCCTTCATTCGTTTTACCAAGCAACCGTTGCTCAATTTGAATGTGTCAGAAATGCTTTAGGTAGGGGACATAAGTTAAATGCTTTCTATAGGGATTATGCAGCAGGAAAAGTCATAGTCTTAACTCCTTTAAGAGATGATCTTGGGCCTGGATTTGGAGGTAATAGTCAAGGTGATCCCGATCGGTTGAGAGTCGTGTATTTAAATGCTCTTGATCTTGGCTCAAGAGGAAAAGAAACACACTTTTATAAATCTTCTTTGTCAGAAAAGAGTCGAAAATCAGTTGAACAGGTATTTTCAAAAGCAGTTATCTCTCCTAGAGATTTAGAGCTTCTTGGAGAGGCGCGTCCTTTTTTGATTGATCCCGATGCTGATCGAGCTCTTATTGCAAGAGGAGAAAGAGTGTATTACGGTGAT
>JAJFML010000184.1 GCA_021772195.1 Chlamydiota bacterium
AAATGATAAAAATAGCCAAGGAAATAAATGAACAAGTAGAACTGCTCCTAAGAGAGAATCCAGACTTAAGAAGAGACAAGATAGCGCTATAAACAACCTGAAATTTTCAAAAATGAAATGTTTACCTTTCTTTTATAAGACACTGAATAATTGCTATATTTCAGATCTTCGCAAATAGTTGACCTTGGAGATCGGATTAAACCTTGATGGTTAAGAAACCTCTGATCAACTCAGGTGAGGCCGCGACTTTTTAGCAGGCTTCGCCAGCAACAAAAGCCTCGTAGAGGGGGGCAAGCAAAGCTTGCTCCCTTTCTTATTTTACCCGATGGTAATAAGCGGCTTTGCCGCTTATTACCATCGGGTTTATCTATTTATTATTTTAGGTTAAAATCTCTCCTCATTTCTAACAGGAGAAGAATATGTCTCAACTCACCTTTGCTAGCATGACCCCAAAACATAAATCAAAACTTAGAAAAGAAAAGTTTCTGGAAGAAATGAAACAGGTGCTTCCCTGGAGGAAAATCGCTCAGTTGATTAAACCCTATTACTACAATAACAAAGCTGGAAGACCTGCTTATGATCTCATGTTAATGGTTAAGATCTACTGCTTACAGCAGTGGTACCGACTAGGAGATTTATCCATGGAAGAAGAGATCTACGATAGAAAATCCTTTGTGAAATTTTTAGATATAGACCTGATGATAGACAAGATCCCAGACGAAACGACGATCTTAAATTTCAGACATTTGTTAGAGGAGCACGGATTGACTGAGCAGATTTTTTATCTCATCAACAAAATGCTCAAGAAAAAGGGTTTGATGATGAAAGAAGGAACCATAGTAGATGCCACAATTATTAGCAGTCCTAGCAGCACCAAGAACAAAGATGGTAAACGAGACCCCGAGATGAAATCTACTAGAAAAAATGGCCAGTGGTACTTTGGTTTTAAAAGCCATATAGGGGTAGATCAGAAAAGTGGGTTAACGCATTCAGTTGAAGTGACAGATGCAAAAGTATCAGATAGAGAAAAATTTGAAGATTTACTGCACGGCGAAGAAAAAGCTATTTTTGGCGACAAGGGCTATGTGCATAAAAAAGATAAGCATTTAGCTAGAGATGCAGAGATATATTGGGGAATATTAGACAGGCGCAGCAATGTAAGACCGCTCAGCAAAAAGCAAAAAAAGCGAAACCTCAGATTATCTAAAGTAAGAGCAAAAGTAGAACATCCATTTCGAATAGTAAAAGATCTGTGGGGACATCGAAAAACAAGATACAGAGGTCTTAAGAAAAATCGAAGCCAAATGTATATGCTTTTTGCATTATCGAATATGTATATGGCTAGAAAACATTTTCAACCAGCAACCTAGACCTACAATACTGCCCTCAAGTAGCCATTTTAGGGCTACTTGAGGGCAGTAAAGAAAGATTTATAGGGGAAACACCTTGAATAACCGGCATTTTTTGTCGGTTTTTTCAAAAGAGGCATTATTCAGATTATCCTAAAGGAGACTCCTATTACCACAGATATTATATCTCTCTAACTATAAAATTTTTGCTGAGATGTTCAAAATCATTTCTAGTTTAATTTCTAGGGAAGAGCTAAAATGTAGCAGTTAATTAGAGTCTACTTGATTTGACCTTTGTAGAAAAAAATATGGATTCCATGAATAAGTATCCTTTAGTTGCAATAGCTATGATAATTGGATTTTCAATAGTTTCAGTTCTTTTAGCTTTATGGCCTTCTGTGGTAAGAGATAGGATTCTAAAGCGCTCTTGGCGTCGATATTTTTTTTATATTGTATTCATTCTTTTTTTAATTGGAGTTGGGCTTTATCTTTCTGATGGGAACACTCTCTTCCTTTTTTAATATTAAACAAACATGATGAAGCATCATTCATATTAAATTATAATTTTCACATATGACAATATCACTCTAAATTTTTTCAAAACTACCCACCAATACACCTGCGATGCCATATACATTCTTTGGTAATTACAACCTTTTTGTGCTTTTTAGAGATAGAAACATCTCAATAAAGACTTGAACCTACGTTTGTTTTGTCTGCTTTCATTTAGTCTAGTGCGTAAAATTTGCGTAATTTCTGAAAAAATGCCGCTGAATTACGTAAGTATTTTTTATTGGATTTCATAGAGGGATGGGTTTCCCCCATTCGGAGCTTGAGATAGATTTTTGCAAATATCGACGAACCCGCAGTACGATCGTACGCGTGAGGAGGATTTGTGAAAATATACTCATGAAACGGATGGGGGTTCCCCCAATTATAGCGCTGATAGATTTGGAAAAATATCGACGAGCCCGCAGTACGATCGTACGCGCGAGGAGGATTTTTTCGAAGATGCCTGTGATAGAATTGGGGGCGGTGTGACTCGAACACACGAAGACCGAAGTCGAGAGATTTACAGTCTCTTGCAATTGCCGCTATGCGACACCCCCTTTGGAAAGGAGAATGCTGGAGAAAGGAATTGAACCCTCAACCGTCCGATTACAAGTCGGGTGCTCTACCAATTGAGCTACTCCAGCGTTTAATTAGGCGAAATATTAGCAAATATTAGGAATTACGCTCAAGAGTTCTCTTCATCTGTTTTTTTTTCTTCCTCTTTTTTAGAAGGAGATGCTTCCTTTTTTTCTTCTGGAGTAGGTGGTTTTGGTGCGTTTTGATTTTGCGTTAAAGAGGCGGTAATTTTTCTGTTAGAAAGAGAGGGAGCTGTAATATTGTTCTGGAAGAAAGAGGTTAGACCTGAACTTTTGGAGAGCAGATCAGCGTTTTGATCTAGCTTTGTTGCCATGTATCTACGCCCGAGCATTTTCGATTCGCAACATTTTTTGAATTTTTTCCCGGATCCGCATGGGCAGGGATCATTTCTTCCTATTTTCTTCATTATTTCGTCCTTTTTGGGAGAAAGATTAACATATTCATCGATCTTTTGTCCATGGGAGCGTATAGTTATACTATCTTTTTTGAGAAAAAATTTATGAAATATCCCGTAGCATCACCTCCATGGACCCTTCTTGGCAAAGGGATCGAGAGCAGAGTCAGAAAAGCAATTAAAGAATTTAATTTACTAGATGATGCAAACTCTGTAGCCGTTGCCCTTAGTGGCGGCAAGGACAGCTTGACACTACTTTATATGCTGAAGGCAATCATAGGTAAAGGCGTGCCAGACGCTAAGCTGTACGCCATCCATGTAGATGGTGAATTTTCATGCGGCGCTGGCATTAGCGGCAGCTATTTAAAGGGCATCTGCAAAGAAATGGATATACCTCTCATTGTAAAAGAGTGTGACTAGAAGAGAGAGAAACTAGAATGTTACAGCTGCTCAAGAGAGAGAAGAAAACTTCTTTTTGATGCAGCAAAAGAGGTAGGTGTTAAACACATTGCCTTCGGTCACCACAGAGATGATTCAATTCAAACACTTTTGCTAAATCTACTTCACAAAGCAGAATTTAGCGCGAATCTACCCAAAGTACCAATGATCCATTTTGGTGTCACAATTATTAGACCTCTTATCTACGTCTCAGAAAAAGAGATCATTGAATTTGCAAAGCGCTATGAGTTTCAGCGCATTACTTGCCAGTGTCCAGTGGGACAAGATTCGAAGAGAAAAGTTGCAGACAGGCTAATAGACACATTGGAACAGCACTTTCCAAATGCTCGCAGCAATCTATTTAAAGCTGCAAAAAATTATGGATCGAATAAAGCACTATCGCCATAAATTTCTTTACCTGCTATGTTTGATGCATGAAATTACAAGAAATCATCACATTTTCCATTTACTTTGCAGCCCTCCTTTTAGTGGGACTACTTTCCTCTAGAAAACAGCAGTCTGAAGTTGACTACATCATGGGAGGCAGATCATTGAACTTTTGGCTAACTGCACTATCCGCTCATGCAAGTGATATGAGCTCATGGCTTTTTCTTGCATACCCTGCTCTGATTTATGTAGGAGGCATGCCAAATGCATTTGCAGCAATTGGGCTTACTTTCTGCATGTATCTCAACTGGCAATTCATCGCTCCTAAAATTCGAATCGCAACAGAACAGACCACTAGCCTCACTTTAAGCGCCTTTTTTGAAAATAGATTGGCTGATAAATCAAACATTTTACGCATCGTCTCTGCTCTCGCGTCTCTACTATTTTATACCATCTACATTGCGGCAGGACTTGTTGGAATGGGTATTTTAGTCGAATCTCTCTTCGACATCCCCTACTATGTCGGTATCATCATCGGACTTCTTATCGTTATGATTTATGTGTTCGCAGGAGGTTATAAGACAGTTGCTTGGATCGATCTCTTCCAAGGATTCTTCTTACTCGCTGTCATTCTCTTTATTCCTGCTATGCTTATCAGCCAAATAGGTGGTTTTTCTCCCATATTAAAAGTGATCCATGAGCATGGCATATCTACAAAGTTAATTCCCAATTTTGAACCTTGGACTCTGTGGACTCTTTTTAGCCTCATGATGGGCTGGGGGCTTGGCTATTTTGGACAACCTCATATTCTCACAAAATTTATGGGAATTAAAAACGTCTCCGATATGGCAAAGTCAAAGTATGTGGGAATCAGTTGGCAAATCTTAGCTCTTGGCGGCGCCACTTTAGTCGGTCTCATTGGCATCTATCTCTTTCAGCCGGGAATGGTGATGCCAGATGGCACTGTTCTTTCAGCATTCAAGCCTGAAGAAGTCATCATTGAAACAGCCAAACTTCACCTACCTGGAATTGTCTCCTCACTTGTTCTCTGCGCGGTCCTTGCAGCTACCACGAATGTGATGGCAGCTCAAATTCTTGTTGTCGCATCGAGTCTCTCTGAAGATTTTTACAAAACACTCGTCAATAAAGAAGCTTCAGGAAAAACACTCTTGAGAGTATCTAGAATCTCCGTTGTACTGATTTCTCTCATCGCTTTTTTCATAGCCTCTCTTAAAACTGCTACAATATATGGACTGGTACTCTATGCCTGGTCAGGATTAGGCGGTACTTTTGGCCCCCTCCTTATCGCTTGCCTCTACTCAAAAAACATTAACCGCTTTGGCGGTATTTGGGGCGTAATTATAGGCGCTCTTTTTGGAACATTTTGGCCTGCAGTTGAAAAGGCATATGGATTACATTTCCCTGCTATGTTTGCAGCGTTTCTCGCAAGCTCCTTTACCATTTATTTCGTTTCCTATATTACTAGGAATAAATACTCAGTCGATATGGAGTTAGACGGATGAAGCCAATAGTACTCATGGTTAATGATGATGGGATCAATGCTCCAGGACTCAAACACCTCTTCCACGCTCTGAAAGATAAAGTCGATCTAACTGTAGTTGCGCCCTTGCATGAAAAGTCTGGCGCAGGTCTTTCGATGACACTGACTAAACCGCTCCGTATCCTTAAAAAACCATTTGAAGGCATTGAGGCTTTTACAGTCAATGGCACGCCTGCTGACTGCGTTAAACTAGCACTCACCAGTCTCTATGAAACACCTCCCGATCTAATTGTATCAGGCATCAATCGCGGCTCCAATGCAGGAAGAAATGTCCTCTACAGCGGCACGATTGGCGGCGTCATCGAAGGCGTCTATAGAAATAGTATTCAGGGAATTGCTTTTTCATCATGTGAATATGAAAACACCTCCTATGAACCGCTTCAAAAATATGTCTATCCGATTATTCAACATGTTTTAGAACACCCTCTTCCAACCGGAACATTTTTAAATGTCAACTTTCCAAGACATACAGAGTCTCCCGTTAAAGGGCTCAAATTTGCAAAACAGGGACGTAGCTTTTGGACGGACAACCCGGATAAACGCTCCCACCCCGAAGGCGATCATTACTACTGGCTAGGTGGAAAATGGCGCGATCATGATGAAGAGCCTGAGAGCGATGTCCATCTCCTAGGACAAGGTTATATCTCTGCAGTTCCTATCCATGTCAATGAGCTGACCGATCACAACCACTTTGAGAAGCACAAAACAATCTTTGAAGATTATTTCGATGAATACTCCTTCTAAAACACTCTAAACCATTCATCCTTTATCTTTGATTTTTTCATATATTGCTCACTAACAATCTGTTAAGAATAAGTTGCTTGATCAACCTACTTCTCATCCTAAAAAATTAAAAAAAAACCTTTCCATAAATTAGATTCTGTAGATGATGAGAATTAAGTAGTTACAAATTAAAAGGTGGTAACATGAAATTCTTTAACTGTGAAGCGATCTGTCTATGGTTGCTAGTTGTCTCAGGTGTACTTTGGGGATTAATAGGTCTTTTTGACTTCAATCTAGTAGTATATCTTGTGGGTCCTAGCTGGGCGATGAGCGTTATTTACGTTGTTTTTGGACTAGCTGCGCTATGCGCTCTATTCTGCTGGAAGTCCTCTTCTTCCAAAAAGAAATAACTTCTTTTGAAGCGCTGCGTTTTTCCAGCGCTTCTACCAAACATAGGAATATTTAAATGAAAAAATTTAATTATGGATCTCTCTGCCTAATCCTTCTTATTCTTTCGGGAATATTGTGGGGACTTGCAGGGGCATTTCAATTTGATCTTGTAGGATATATTTTCGGTAGCTCTGTAGTCAGCCGAATTATCTATGCCCTATTTGGGGTTGCAGGACTATCCAGTGCCTTTCTATGGATTAAAAGAGCAAATAAATAAGGGTTATACACATTCCATCCCAAGCGTTGGAATGTGTATAGTTACACCTTTATCTTGTGCCTTGACACTCTAAAATAGTTAAAGCGTCCTCTTGCACCTTTTCCAAAATTTCTCTGCATCCTGGAAGAAGATAGATTCTTTCCATTTCGTAGTAGAGTTCATCTTCTAACTCATTTTCCAGGCCCTTATCGCTAAGATCTTCAAGAGATTGCACCATCAAAATAAGTTTCGCAAGCTTTTGATACTTCTTCCTGAGACTACTCTCCCTTTTTTTCAAATCCTTATTCGACCTCACCTCTTTAAGATCTTTCAAAAAATCACTTGTCAAAGCTCTTCCTTCATTCATAAAATCCTGGGGAGAACTGGGCGAACAAGAGGCAAAAAAACAGAGTATACATAAGAAAAATCTCATAGATCTCCTTCTAGATATTTTAACATCATAAGATAAATGCTCATTATTTCTTGAGAAAAATTCCTCATTCAGAGTAAATTAGTAAGATATTTTGCGGGCGTATAGCTCAGTTGGTAGAGCACCTGTCTTACACACAGGCGGTCATAGGTTCGAGTCCTTTTGCGCCCAAAATACTTATACTCCTTGCGGGAGTAGTTCAACTGGTTAGAGCACCGCCCTGTCACGGCGGAAGTTGCGGGTTCGAATCCCGTCTCCCGCGTTTTTTCCTAAAATATCCCTGTACAATTCCCTACCTTTCCATTAACATGTCCGAATATGAAAACAGCAGCCCCCAAATCAATGCAACAAATCATCTACAGTTACCTTTGGGTAACTTTGGGTGCATTTTTAGCAGCACTTTCAATTCAAGTGTTTCTCTTTCCCAATCAGTTAATTGATGGTGGTGTGATTGGTGTCGCGCTAATTACAGCACGGCATGTTGGCGGTGAATATCTTCCACTATTTTTAAATCTCTTCAACCTTCCCTTCATCTACCTTGCCTACAAACACATTCGCAAATCGTTCGTCTTCAATATGGGATTTGCCATTCTCATATTTGCGGGCTTCTTAGCTATTTTAGAAAATGTTCCCTCTTTTGACGCAGACATCCTTGAAGTCATTGTCTTTGGCGGAGCCATTCTAGGTATAGGAATTGGACTTATTATCAAACATGGTGGCTGCACAGATGGGACAGAAATCTTAGCTATCATTGTTAACCGAAAAAAAGGTTTCACAGTTGGCCAGGTAGTTCTCTTCATTAACTTTTTTGTCTTTGCAGGCTATGGCCTCATCTTTATGGACTGGCACATTGCACTTCGATCACTGATGACCTACATCGTTGCTTTTAAGATGATCGACATCGTCATCGACGGACTTGAAGAGGTTAAATCTCTAATGATCATGACAACAAAACCTACTGAAATGAAAAAGCTCATCATGCATGAGTTAGGACTTGGCCTTACTATTCTTAAAGGCAAAGGCGGATTTTCTGAAGAAGATCGCGATATTCTCTTTGTAATTGTTGACAGATTGGACTTAGCAGACCTTAAAGAAATTGTGCTAAGAGAAGACTCCACTGCCTTCATCGCAGTCCAAAACATCCATGAAGTTGCCTACGGAAGACAAACCAAGAATGTCGCTAAGAAGCGCCGTAAAAGCGCGCTCTCCCCAAAAGCTTAAATTGTCTTTAATAGTTTCACCACCCGCTCACTAGAGAGCACAGAGAAATTTTCATTCTGAAATTTCATGTTTTGTAAAAAACTAAAACTAGTTAGATTCTTCAAAAAATTTTTGTCTTTATGAACTTTAAAGAGGTAAGTACTCTCTGTGCTCTCTAGTGAACGCAGTGAACGGGCGGTTGATTTTTTTCGAGAGTCTCTCTTGATAAGTTCCTTCCTTTTTCTATATCAGAAATAGAGATGTCATATGAAACAAGAGAGCGATCTTCCCTAACACAAGCAACTTTACACGCTAGATACTTGGAGAGTACGTAGAATTGTCTTAGAATTTGTAGAAGACATTACCTCTATGACAACCCTTTCTGCCGGCGGCAAGATATATAAAATCGCAGTGAAAAAGCTTTGAAATTTGCACTTATCTATTCAAAGAGATTTTCGTGAAAATGACACCCATTAGAACACTGAAGGGAAATAGATAACTACTATCTACATTTATAACATACCTTCCTACCAAATTCATTGCTAAGAAGACTGCACTTCCTTGAAAGAGAGGTGAGTTTAAAATATCCTGAAAAACAAAATGACTAACATCCTTAGTCTTCTCAAGAGTTTTAGAAACAGCCGCATCTCTCAGATGTCTATAATGATCGATGGGACATGATGGGTGAATAGCTGCATAATTAGGTGACCTTCCAGTATTTGAAGCATCCACCTTATGAAAATGATGACATGCTGCGCAAGATAGGGGTGAAATCATAAAACCTCTAAAATTAAATGAGAGATCATACTACACTTATCTTCTAATTCATTCTACAGTATTTCTTTTTCCTATTGATTGCTTGATTAGTTTATCGACTTCTCCTATAT
>JAJFML010000185.1 GCA_021772195.1 Chlamydiota bacterium
TCACTAAAAGCAGCCTGTTCTCCAATCCCATTTGGGTAACTTCCGCTAGTGTTCACCCAATTCATTGAATCATCCCAATCAGTACCTGGAGCAGCTGTATTCCAAGAACCCGATGTAGCAAATCCCAATTGAGACATCACAACCATTGAGAGACCCAAAACGCAATTTCGTATCTTCATACCTTTTCCTAATCAATTATTTTTTATTTTATATATGATAGATTCTAAATTTTTTTGCAACAAGCCACTCCCTTTTTTTTTGAAAAGAAGAGCTTTCTTTAAAAAAATAATGAGAATCTGTAAAACAAATATTTATGAAGAATGTCAACGATGCAGCCAATATCCTCATCCAAAAGATCCGTCACTATCTCATCGCAAATATGGGAAAACTGCTTAAAGATGCAACTCTAGAAGAGTTCTATCAAGCCTTTTCTCACTCGCTTCGAGAAGAGATCATGATCAATTGGACTGCCACAATGAAGACGATGGAGCAAAAAAGGGCACGCACCGCCTATTACATCTCCATGGAATATCTTCCTGGCAGGCTGATGGATAACAATATCACTAATATTGGCGCTCTTGATGTTGTAAAAAGAGTTCTCGAGATCACGACACACAACTTTCATGAACTAATGATCTCCGAGCCCGATCCAGGGCTTGGAAATGGAGGACTCGGAAGACTCGCTTCTTGCTATCTCGACTCGCTTGCAGCGGGAAGCTTTCCTGCATTTGGCTATGGCCTGAGATACCAATATGGTATTTTTGAGCAGGAGATGTGGAATGGCTATCAAGTCGAGAGACCTGACAGATGGCTTTTAAACCAAAACCCCTGGGAGTTTCGCAGGGATTCATTCTCCGCTCACGTTCACTACGCTGGAAGACCTGTTCCCGCAGTCAATTCGCATGGTGATGAGGTCCTTTTACTCGAAGATTTTGAAGATGTCAGAGCCCTTCCCTATGATATTCCTATCATAGGCTATCCCAATAATTCCCACGATTTCTCCGTTATCACTCTAAGACTCTGGTCTACAAAGGAATCACCAAGAAATTTTGAGCTTCAAAGTTTTAACGCAGGCCAGCTAGATCAAGCATCCGAGAATACCTCTCTCTCCGACGTTCTCTATCCTAACGATAACCACGATACAGGAAAACGCATTCGGTTAAAGCAAGAGTTTTTACTTGTCTCCGCCTCTCTGCAGGACATCATCCGAAGACACCTACACGTCTATCAGACGATGGATGAGTTCGCTGATAAAACGCGTATCCAGTTAAACGACACCCACCCCTCACTTGTCATCCCTGAACTCATTCGCATTCTAACCAAAGACCACGACTACTCCTTTGATAAGGCCTGGGAGACAGTCCAAGAGACTTGCAACTACACAAACCACACGGTTCTAAAAGAGGCTCTTGAGGAATGGAATGAGCAGCGCGTGCACTACCTCCTTCCTAGGCAGTTTCACCTTCTTCAAAAGCTCAACCAAAGGTTCTGTGATCAGATTAGACAAAAATTTCCCGGCGACGACGAGCGCTTAGCTCGCATGTCTTTTTTAGATGGCGGCCAAATTAAGATGGCAAACCTTCTTATCTATAGTTGCCGTCGGGTAAATGGCGTGGCAGCTCTTCATACGAACATTTTAAAAAACACCATCTTTCCCGACTTTTTCGAAATGTACCCCGAAAAGTTCATCAATGTCACAAATGGCGTCACTCAAAGAAGATGGCTACTACATGCTAACCCAGAGCTTGCTGAATTTATCACAAAACATATCGATCAAGGCTGGATCAAAAATTTTGAAGAGATCAAAAAATTAGCAGATATTGCCTCCGATGCAAAAAACCAAGAAGAATTCTTAGCTATTAAGAAAAAAAATAAAGAGAGACTCATTGACTTTCTCCATCATGAAAATCCAGTGCGAGATCCCAAAGGTAGAATAGTAGAACACTATCCCAGCCTAGACCCTGACGCTCTGTTTGATATCCAGATCAAACGAATCCATGAATATAAAAGACAGCTCCTCAATCTACTACACGTCCTTGTCCTCTATCAAGAGCTCAAAGAAAATCCTGAATCCAGAAAGATCAAGCGCCAAGTAATTTTAGGAGGAAAGGCAGCTCCTGGCTACCAAATAGCTAAAAACATCATTCAGTTTGCTTATATTCTTGCTCGCCAGATTAATAACGATCCCGATGTTAATCAAAAGCTTCGCCTCGCCTTTATTGAGAATTATAACGTCTCCGCAGCGCAAATTATTATCCCCGCAGCTGATCTCTCCGAACAAATTTCTACCGCTGGCATGGAAGCATCCGGAACAGGAAATATGAAGCTCTCCATCAATGGCGCACTAACCATTGGCACCGATGATGGCGCTAACATCGAGATGAGAGAGTGCGTGACCGATAAATGGTGGCCCTTTTGCTTTGGCGCTACATCCGAAGAAAATGCTGAGCTCAAAAAGTCTAGATCGTATCAGCCTGCGGAATATGCAAAAAACCTCAAACTAAAAAAAGCACTAGAAGCTCTAAGAGATGGAAGTCTGACTATAGACGATAGTGAAAAAGAGAGCCTAACCACCTTACATAACTCCCTTCTAACCGGGCACAACTCAAGCCTGCCCGACAAGTACTTTGTCCTAAAAGACTTTGAAGCCTACTATGAGGCTCAAAAACGCGTAGAAGAGCTCTATTCTACTCCAAACAAATGGGCAGAATATGCCCTTCATAACATTGCAGGCATGGGGAATTTCTCCTCAGACACCTCTATCAAAAACTATGCTGCCAACATCTGGGAAATCGAGTCCTGTCCTATTGATAAAGAGTTACTTGAAAAAGTCCGTGAAGAGTACTCAGGCAAAGGCCCCTATACAAGCATCAATTAAAATTTTTATTAATATTACTACGTACTTGTTTTTATATTTTTAATTATGTTATAATTGTTTTTTTATTAAACCAATAAACAACCATGCTTATAAACATCTCCGACATTTTTAAAGACATTAATGTAGAATTAAAAAAAACATTAACAAATTTAAAGGCGCACAAAAGGATTCAGCTTCCAAAAGAACTCCAGGACCTCCTGAGGGAGTATAGCCAGATACTTCATGAGTATCCCGAAGAGAATCTAGATATGATTTTAGAGTCTTTTGAAAGCGACGCTAGAAATATTCTAGACAAATACCCCTCAGAAGAGACAAAGGTAAGCCTTCCAATGCTTAAACTCCTTCTCTGCATTCTCATTGAAAAATTCGCCTTTAAGGCTTTGGATAATTGGGTAACAAATCACTCGAAAGGATATGCGTTTTTCAAAGTTTTTGTTGATGGCGATGAGATCTACCAATCTAAAAAAACCTCTGAAAGGATTCAGTACTTTGTAGAAAATGCCCGCTTACTTAATATTTAATACAGCATTACTATTAAATAATATAAACTTATGTTATAATAATTATTATTTATCACAACATAACAATTAATATATGGTTGTCCAGGTTAATCGAGAATATTTAGCTCCCTACATAGCTCAAATACAAGAAAATGGCAAAAAAGACTCTATTTTAACGGTCTTTAAATCTTATGTACGCTCTCAAGGGACTTATACCTCTGAGAACAGCGAATATAGATTCACAGCTAAAAATACCTTTGCCTCCATCTTGCCCGGGGCCCTCTACTTCACTTTCTGGAAATTACCAAAATCTGCTCTCATATCTCTGCGCTATTTATTTCTAGGGAAGGACTATGCTGAAGACTATTTAAAAAAAGATTATCAAGCGAATTCCTTCGTAGAAAAGGCTTTAACTCTTACTGGCATTACAGGCCTTCTAACACGCCTTATTTCAGCACCGCTAATTTTTCTACTTCTACTATGGGAATCTTTAGTTGATATTTTCGAGAACAGCTTCCGCCAGTTTAAATCTCTCGACAGACAGCAGGTTAACCCGCTCCCTCCAGAGTTAGACGCAGCTCTAGATCCAAGAGAGAGAGAGAATGCAGCTCCCTTAGAAGAGATAGCCCCTCTTGAAAACAACCAGCCAGCCCCTTACTCTATCAAAAACGCGTTGGTGAAACTTTTGCTAATTGGTGCAGCCGCCTGCCTAAGCCGCGCCGCAGGCGCTATCTAAGACTGCCGAGACGAGACTCCTATCTTATAACTAAAAGCGCTTAAAATAACCAATTACAATGAAATCTTCATTACAGCAAGAGTAAAATACCCCACAAGTTTAAACCCTAAAGAAGATCAAGACGCATTAAAAAGAACTCTTTTTACAACCCTGGATAAAACTTTCTCACCTACTTCAAAGGACACGGGCTTAAGATCACTATAAATCTTTTGATTTGGCAAAGACATCATCAATTCATGCTGACGGTCATACTCACTTAAAAACCGAGGATTACCAACACTTTGAATGTGGTAGAATCTCATATTAACAATACCAAAATGCGGAATAATAACTCCAACTGCCGAAGTAAGCGATTCTATAAAATCAAGCCCAGAAAGCAGCAAAGTTTCTTTAGCATTTAGCCATCTATCTTCGCGACCAGGGAAGATACAACCAAACACTAAAAGGGTAGCATAAGCCGCTCTTAATACAGAAGTTACACCTCTAAAGACTGCGTTTCCAAGACAGATAGCCCTTCCTCTGATACTCCCAAACCCCATTTGACTAGAATGGTTCCTTGGATGATGGAAAGCTACTCGTAACAAAAGATTTGTTACTTTGGGATCTTTATATATACCTGTTTGCATGGTCTCTGCACCTTCCACCGCAAGTTGATTTAATCTGTGTATATGAGGTAGTTGAAAACCCTCTCTTAAATTAAGAGACATAATTACCCTTTTTTTTTTAGTTTTAGTACAAGTATTATAACATTATTTTGAATTAATATAAAATAATAACTTCACACTTAAACAACGAGCGCAATTACGTAAATAATTAACAATCAAGCAGTTGAGGTAAGTCACTAACAAGCAATAACTTAATAGAAAAAGATGGGGCTAGTCTAAACTCCACTTCTTCTGAAGCGAGCGCAACTTACTCTCCTTTGAGAGACGGGAGATAGCCCGGTCAAATGAGCTCATAAGCCGCCCATTTTTCCCGTAAGTTGTAATGAATCTCAGCGATCTATCATTTAAAGGCTCGCCAGCCATTAGCATTTCTTTGTTCATATAGCTAATAGCATCGATCCTATCTACAATAAGAGCATCA
>JAJFML010000186.1 GCA_021772195.1 Chlamydiota bacterium
CTTTGAACTCCCGTCTCTTTTTAATTTTAAGCAGCGAGGACTTTTCTTCCTTTCTGTCTTCTTCTATTGATAATTTTGCGTCCATTAGCCGTTTTCATACGAGCCCTGAAGCCATGCGTTTTCTTGCGTCGTCTTTTGCTAGGCTGGTAAGTCCTTTTCATAATTGATCCTTACAATAATTTTTTAACTGATAGCATAACTTAAATGAAGGAAATCATCAAGTCAAAATTCAATTAAGAAAAAACCTTGAGAAGAATCAGGGATTTCAGTATAAATTAGTGTTTTATTTGATATACGAAGAGATTTGATATGAAAGTGAAAGCATCTATAAAGGCAGATCCAACGAAAGGTGACAAGATTGTTCGCCGCAGAGGAAGGCTTTACGTGATTAATAAAAAGGATCCAAACCGCAAACAGCGCCAAAAAGGCCCTGCCAGAAAGAAATAATTTGAGGAGACTATGGCAAGAAAAGCATCAATAGCTAAGCAGAAACGACGTGAAAAAATGGTCAGCGAAAAATGGGGGAAAAGACAAGCCCTTAAAAAAATCATTATCGATCCGACGCAAACCGTAGAAGAGAGAGAGCTTGCTGTTAAGAAGCTAAATGAGATGCCCGCTAACTCTTCAGCTGTTAGATTGCGCAATCGTTGCAATATGTCAGGAAGATCTCGCGGCTACTTGAGAAAGTTTCAGCTATCAAGACTTTGCTTCCGTGAGCTCGCTAGCAGTGGATACATTCCAGGTGTTGTAAAGGCTTCTTGGTAGAATTAAAATAAGTTTTTCTTATTGTCTGGGCAACCATTGAATTGGTTGCCTTTTTTTATGCCTGAGCTAGATCAGCTACTTTTTCTATATGGAGCCAATCTTCCATATCTTCATTCCAAACGTAAGTTTTATCGGTAAGGGTTCCTGTCTTTAGCTCAACATGCAGTCTATCGGTACTAATCGGGCCCTGCTGTTTATTTTTTGAATCGAGTTAGAACCATAATTTTTGATTTTTAACAGGTGTTTTGGGTTTGGATGTTGTTAAAACTTTTTCTTTATTTTTGATTGGGAAAAGATAGAGCGAAGCTGCACCTAGTAGCCCAAAAATAAATCCTACAAAAAACCAAGTAGACCATTTTCTTCCCCTTTTTTCTGCTAAATAGGCTGAAAGTAGTCCGGTTAGAAAAGGTATAGAGAATGCAATAGCGGGATGTAGTTCCATGAAATGAGCCTCATAAAGTATTAGACCATAGTTTAATGGAGAATTAATCTACTTTCAAGCACAAATCACCTTTTCGAAAACCTCTAGTTTGTCATAGACTAGGGAGAAAAACGGAAGGGGCAAATTATGTACGATAAATTAAATCAGATGGATTCAAAAGAGATTCAACTTCCCGAGACAACTTTTATTCGGGATATCGAGAGCAAAGTCTTTCAGTCGATTACGCTTCAGTGTTTAGCGAAGATTGAGGGCATTAGTCTTTTAGAGAATAATTTGTTTGATTCTCTATTAGGAAGAGAGCTTGACCGTGTGAAAGGCATACATGTTGAGCAAGATCAGAAAAACCATTCTGTCAATGTTCGTGTCGAAATTAACCTACTCTATGGAATTTCGATTCCAGAGAAAGCGGAAGAGATTCAGTCGAAGATTGTAGAGGAGATCTCAGCTTTTACAGGTTTGCACGTTGGATCTGTTCATGTCATCTTCAAAAACCTGATTACTCAAGAAGCTCTTGATCAGCAGCTGCAAGAACATACGAGCGAAGAGGAGCCTGCTGAAGAGCCCGCATTAGCTGGAGCAGATACATCTGACGAGTATAGCGGAGGGTTTTAGCGCTTGCAGACAAAAGATGCTCTGCTTGCTTTGATTCACTTGGTTATTCTCTTACTCTGTTTAAGTTTGGGAATATTTTCCATTGGTTTAATCTATGCTCCAGAGGTGCGCTATCAAGTAGCAAAAGCTCTTCTTTATGATGACCAGATTCTACTTCTCGCAGGTAGCGGGTCAATATTACTTACGCTCTTTTTAACGATGGGCTTTTATATGGTTCATCGTAAGAGATCTCTCTACGTGCAAATGGATCAGCATCCCTACGAGGTCGATAGTAACATTATTAAAGCTACGATCTCTACCTATTGGAAGGAAGCTTTCCCAGGGAAGGTTGAGATTCTTTCGGTTTTGATTCTTCCAAACCGGAAAATTGAAATTTTGGCTCAGAAAAAGGAGCTTTCAAGAGAAGAAGAATTCTCATTTTTAGCGACTTCAGAAAATAAGATAGGACAGATTTTAGCTGATCTTCTCGATTATGATCAGGAATTTTTTCTCACTCTTCGTGGGTAATTAATTGTTCATTTTATCTACCAAATAGCGTAGGCTCTCTTCCTTTTTAAAATTAATTGGAGAGAAAAATGGCACATCCGTCAAGTAAAGCACTCATTTCCTACAAATCAACTGAAAGCGTTATTGAAGAGTCTCTGAGGAGATTTCATGTCGAGGATCGAAAAGTGATTATAATTTCCAAAGAGGTACTTCAATTCTTTAGAACAACATTTTCGAGAGAATTTTTTGAAGTAGGAGAAAAATCAAGAGCTTTAATTCGCTATTATTATCGAGAAAGTAATCTTGCAGAAGCCTTTTTAAATATGGTGGTCGGAGATATTGAGATTGATGGCTTTATGATAACTGAGGCGACCATTCGAGACATTTTTGTCAGAGTATTTCCAAAGTGAGAGATGACGCTTGAATGCTATATGATTGAAGATTTTTAACTTTTTTTATTAGCGGAGGGTTTCAGAACGGGTGATTTTTCGTAGGATATAGGGTAGTAGTAGCATCAAAAAGATTCCTCCGATCAGGATGAGCTCATAGCTCATGATAGATAATCCTGTCTCAGGTGGAGGGATGAATCCAAGTAAAAAAGCTATAAGAGAGGCAAAGATGCCTGCTGATGCTATGATCCACATGCCCCACTTTTTTCCTCCAGGAATGCGAAAAGAGCGCGGCATTTGATTGTCTTTATAGCGAAGTCTGATTCCTGCTGCAAAGAGAGATACATAGACAATGAGAGCGAGCTGTGCGGTCATTTGCGAAAGGAGCCAGAAAGAGGAGTGGATTGTCGGCATGAAAATGAAGGCAAGAGAGAGAAGGGTCACAATAGAACCTTGAGTAAGGAGCATTCCAACCGGTACTCCCTTAGATGTTTTTTTAGCTAGAAAGTGAGGTAGATTTCCATCAACGCTTGCTACCATCATTCCTTTTGTAGGACCAATTACCCAGGCAGATACGCCGCCTAGCCCGCCTAATATAATGCAGCCTGCAATAATAGGAACCATCCAGGGCATATTAAATTGATTAAAGAAGATAACAAAGGCTTGCAGCACGCCTGTAATGAGATTGAGCTCAGAGTTAGGAACTACAAATGCGATGGCAAGAGAGGAGAGTACGATGGTGCCTAGTATGATGAACATTGAATAGAAGACGGCCCTCGGATAGTCTCTTTTGGGGTTTTTCATGACAGCTGCGTGAGTAGCTGCCATCTCTAAGCCAAGAAGGCCAAATAAGATCGTGCTGAGAAAGGGTAGGTTGCTAATTTGAGTAAGATCGGGAAAGCAAGTGCTCCAAGAACAATCGATTTGAAGAGGCTCACCTTTCATCCACCAAATGATGCCCAAAATAGAGATAAAGACCATGGGGAAAATCGTTCCGAGAAGAGCGCCTATTGTGCTGATGATGCTAGATACCTTCATGCCAAAAAGATTAACAATTGTAGCTGTCCAAAAGAGAGTCAGCGTAGATGCCATCATATAGTATTTGTTTGTAATGAGCTCGGGATTGAAAAAATAAGTGAAAATGCCTGCAATGAGCGCCATGATTGTGGGATACCAAACAATATTATAGATCCAATTGAGCCAAATGACGGCTAAGCTCGTCTTTCTGCCAAAAGCCTCCCTTACCCAAATGTAGATGCCGCCCGTACTGGGCCATCCTGTGCCTAGCTCTGCCGATATTAGACCGCTTGGAATAAAAAAAAGAAGGGCTGCAAAAAGATAGAAAAAAACTAGGGAAAAGCCAAGGCCAGCGGAAAAAGGGAGAGTTCGAATGCTATCTACTGCGATAACATTAATCATCACAATCTGAAAAGTTCCTAATACTTTCTTATATGCTGGCATAGGAGAAATTATAAGTGACTGCGCAGATTTTCAATATCTTTTTTTGTGATGCCGGGCACATTTAGAAGATCTTCATCCGAGCTGTCTTTGATCCGTTTGACTGAGCCGAGTGTTTTGAGAAGCGCCTTTTTTTTCTTAGGGCCAATTCCAGGCACGCTATCTAGAGATGTTTTAATTGTGCTCTTTGCTCTTTTCTTGCGATGAAAACCAATGGCCGCGCGGTGCGCATCATCACGAATTTTTTGAAGGAGAAAGAGCAGGGGCGAGTGGGGATTGATGATTAGGGGCTCTTTTTCGTGAGGGAGGAAAATCTTTTCTTGAGTAAGACCCTTTGTATGCAGTGAGGAATCTTTGGCAACTCCAATTACATCAACATTTGCAATTTCAAGTGCATCGAATACTTTGAGAGCCATTCCTAATTGCCCCTTGCCACCATCTACAATCACAAGATCGGGAAATTGGTTTTTCTCTTTTGCTCTTGTGAAATGTCTGCTAAGAACCTCTGTGAGAGCGGAGTAATCATCTGCTTTGCCGCGAATTTTAAAGTAGCGCTGCTGATCTTTATCTCTTTTTCCATTGATAAATGAGACCATGGCAGCCACAGGATCGGTTCCAGCGATATTGGAGGTGTCAAAACATTCGATTCGTTTTGGAAATTGACTGAGCTTAAGCGTCTCTTGCAAATCGAGCAGCATCTTTTCATCTAAAGATCTTGTGTCTTCTTCTCGTTTAAAGAGAGCAAGAGCATTTTGATAGGCCATTTCTAGCAGTTTCTTTTTATCCCCTTTTTGCGGAGAGAAGATGTGGATGTTTTGGGAGACAGTCTCTTCAAGCACCTTTTTTTGGCTCAGAGTAAGTGGTAGAAAGATCTCTTTGGGAAGGTCCTTGATAGATGGGTAGTGCTGCAAAATAAAAGTCTCAAAAACCTCAGCGTCAGAAGAGAGAATTTGATGAAAGCTAAAATGTTCCGATGCGATGAGCATATAATCTCTGAAGATCA
>JAJFML010000187.1 GCA_021772195.1 Chlamydiota bacterium
TTTATTGCGTTTGCTGCTATCACTGCTTTTCCGTTGGGTGTTTTTGGCCCTGTTGACAGCTGAGCGTTCTGCTGATTGGCTAATAGTTGTTTTTCTGAAGTCATTTTTTTCCTCTTATTAATTGTTTTTCTTGTGAGATATGTGAGGTGAGTGATATTTCTCACTGACCTCACAACTCTCACTTATTTTTATAGTTCACTTGAGAACACCTTGCTTCCATCAAATCGATAACATCGAGTTGTTGATTCAGAACAGGGGAGACTTTCTGCTCGCGTACTCTTTCCTTCGGAATCAGTTAGTAGCCACCCTTTTTCTTTGAGGACGGCTATTGCGATATGAATATCAAAACCGGAGCAGATATCTTGTTTGAAGCTCTCGGGAAGAACAAAATAGTGCCAACCTCCTTCTATTAGCTTTTTATAGCCAGCGCGATTGATCGTTTTTCGTTCATCTTCGCGGTCTCCTATGATAGTAAATCGACAGTCGCCATGTTGTTCAAAGTAGAGCCTTACTTGGTGAAGAATTTCTTGTCCTTCTTGAGCAGAAGCACCCCCTCTATTTTTGAGCCATGCCTCAAAGCATTGTTCTGCAGCCCAAAAAGCATCTTCTTCGGTCCAGCCTGTAATTCCAAGCTCTGTAGCTAATGTTCCTGCAGCAGCAACAAGAGCAAATCGGTTTAGAACACGTAGAACTTGCCCATCAGCATTGGGAGGAGTGTTCTTTTTTTTGAATTGGTCTATAAGGTCTTCAGTCCTCTGTATATGTTTAGACCTATTTTTGGTGATTTCTTGGATAAATGCTTTTCCAGCTGTTCCATAATATTTTTCAGAATTTGCACATAGCATACGAGAAAAAGCATCACCAGAATCTGTAAAGTGAAGGTGTTCAAACACACCATATTGTCCCGTAAAAGCGGGGATGTCTACAACACGCACTTCTTGGCCTGCTCGAACTTTTTGCCCAGATTGTCTAATGAGATCAGATAGTCCTATTTCGCCATTGGAGAGAAATAACAATCTCCATGTTTGCTTTTTTCTTGCGTATCCAGACTTATTAGAACGCTGTTTTCCACTACCGTTAGCTAAAAGGTAGGCGACTTCTCCAGCAATTTTAGGCTCTAATTTTCCCAACTCGTCTAGACAAAGAAGACAATCATTATGAAGAGCTGCAATCGATTCGAAGCCGTTTGAAGTACTTCTCCATGAATGAAGCATTTTTTCACTTCCGTAGATTGATTGTGCCACTTTTAAAGCTGTTGTTTTTCCACCGCTACTTGGACCTCGAAGATTAAATCCGCCACTTTCTTCTCCGAGTAAATAGAGAAGCGGAGCTGCGAATCCAACACTTGCACAAAAACAGAGTCGGGAATTGTCAACACAGTATTTTGCTACATGTTTTTGCCAATCTTCTAGACATCCATTGCTTTCATGATGATCTGTCAACGGTATACAAGCTTGAAAAACAACTTCCTCATCTATAGACTCTCCAATAGTTTCTTTGGGAAGAATATAGAGATAGTTGTACCATCCTAGCTGATACACACACCGCATTCTTTCTTTTGGATTTGACCCTTGAATATATCTACTTAAAAGATCGCGTCCCTGTTTGCTTTCTTTTATTTGCAAGCCACCTGAAAGAAGTATTTTCCTATAAGGAGTTCCGTCACCAGCGAGAAGCTCCATTGGCATAGGCCATCGGTGCTCCATGCCATCATAGTCATAAAATCGTAGAAGTTTACCGTGATTTTCGTTATCATGATCTCTAGTAATCGAAAGCACTTCGAGGGGAGAGCATACCCAAATGGGTTCTGAAGGCTCTCCCTTTGAATTTGGCGGTGGTGCAAACCAAACCCCCGTTTCATTGAGAAAGAAACTACCCATTTTTATCTTCTCCTTGTTCTTCAATCCAATCTTCGAAAAGATCTTTCCGAAAATACAGGCGTTTGCCGACTTTTCGAATGGCTTTCTGTAGACCATTTTTATGACGCATTAGAAGAAAATGGCGAACTTGTCCGAGCGTAAAAGGATAATTTTTGCTTTCTGCAATTTGCTTTATTTCTAAGTATATTTTTTCATCCATAAATATTCTCCTGACAGCTCTCTGTCTTTGTGAATTAATATGGACACTATTGGAGCAAAATCGACAAAAACTGTCGTACGGGCTCTCAAAAAAAATCGGGTTTTATGCGTAAGCTGTTGGGAATAGCGTTATTTTTCTCAAGCGTGAGAGGACTTCTCTTGAATAGCTGCTTTGATTTGCTTTTTGATCTCTTGCGACTTAATGCGGTATGGAGAAGTCTTTACTAGTTCTTCTTGTTGAGTTATTTGTCTCCTCAAATCAAGAGTGATTCGCGTCCATGGAATAACATGCACTTTTTCAAGAAAGTCTCTAGGTAAAAGCTTTTGTCCAGTTCCAAATAAATCTGTTGTGGACTTACTCAAAAGATCCTCTAAATTATCATAGTTTAGTTTTTGAAAAAGCAGATCTAATTTGCCTGTTCGAGATGAATTGACCCATGCTATAAGAATGTCCATTAAGCCTTGAGTAGGAGAGATTTCTTGATTATTTACCTGTATCACAAGAGATTCAAAATCGATATTGGCGATCTTAATTGAGAGGATATCATCAACTTTAAGATGCAGTTTAGAAAAAGCCGCATGTTGAGCGATCCAAATAAAAAGGATACCTTCAGCAAGCACAATGCTTTTTTGTTTTTGACCAAGGAATTGGGTGCTGAGATAATATAATACTGCGGCGCATTCAACATCACTAGTACAAATTGCCGGACGCTTTGCAGAGTATTTTCCTTTATTTATAAGCCTTTGCTTTGCTGATCTCAATAGAGCGATCTGCTTTGCCTTCACTTCTGCAGGTAGTTTTGTTTGCAGGATAAGGGTGTCTTCAATTTTGTTAACAAGAGCCCAGAACATATCTTTAATCATTTGATTGCGGCTTCTGGCAGCTTTTTTACGGGCTGTAATATAAATATCCCTTAAAGAAGGGCTTGGTGGAAATATATTAGCTATTAGGTGATATCTTTTTTTCCAATCCACAGCCCTCTTTTTCCATCTCTCAACTTCATATTTATCCATGGACGGGAAGTGAGGGTCATGTAGGGCATATTCATAAATAAATGCTTCAAATGCAGGAAGCCCGGCTTGATTTAGATTTGTCTGAATCATGTAAATTGTTTTGCTTTCCTCAAGAGTTTGATGAAGCAGGGGGGTAAAACGAATAGCTTCTAACTGAACTTCAAACCAGTCAAGATTTCCCCCTTCTTCTCCTTCAGAAGGGCAGAAAATGAGTTCTCGAGCCAGCATAGTTTTTTGCCATTCCTCATCAAATTGAGGAAGTTCACAAGTCATGAGATAATCATCTGGAGATCCTGAGGGTCGTGCATTTTCAAGTAGCAAGAAATTTGGCGGTGTTGAATATCTTAAGTAATAACCGCTGGCTGGAGTTGTTTGAAAATGCTTTGTTGCTCGACGCTCTAGCTCTTCTCTTGCCTCTTGTGAAGGGGGGCCGATGTCTGCATTTTTAGGAACTATAATACAAGCTCCAAGTGGTTGTCCCTGCTTTATACATTTGTGGAAATGGAGATCCAGTCTATCGAGAAGAGATATCAATGCTGCTTCAAGTTTATGAGGCAAATTGAGAGTCTTTTTTTTCATTAGTCGATGGAAATGCGTAGTTTTTCGGTTACATAAGAATTGAGACTCACGCCTATAGTTTTTGCATGTAGGGCGAGTTTGGCATGGAGTTCGGGGGGGATTCTGAGATTGAAGGTGCCGGAGAATGTTTTTTCTGGTTTTTCACCCCTTTCTTTACACCAAACAAGGTAGTCGTCTACGGACCCTTTAAAGGCTTCTTCCAGTTCACCAACGCTTTTTCCTTGAAACGTGATGATATCGCTTAAACCAACGACTTCGCCGTGAAATATTTTAGCATCATCATCATATTCGACATGTCCGATATATCCTTTGTATTTCATCATAATTTTTTCTGCTCCTTATGTTTTATCCCTGCATTTTCTAAAAACTTTCTTAAGGAAACTAGGGCTCCTTTGTCAGTTTCTTTTTGTGGATGAGGTCGATGAAATACAGCCTTTCTGTTGTTTAGGAAAATCCTGATTCGAGATCCTTCTCCTTCTGAGATTTCGGCTCCAAGAGCTTGTAGTAGCTTTTCGCAGTCTTTCCAGGCCACATTTGATTGAACGGGGAGTTTGAAGATCGCCTCCAACGTGCGTTCATGCTTTTTATTCATCTATTACCTTCTATGTATATGGTACCACATATTGGTACTATTTATCTTTATGTTTTGTTATCGATTGATTGTCAATGAGATGGGTTTTTTAGGCGCCTCCTTTTAGAATTTGTTCTGAGATGTTTTTGCTGAATTTTTTGGTCACTTGGACATCTAGATGGGTGTATCTTTGGAGCATTTGTAGAGTGCGATGGCCCATGGCAGTGGCGAGCTCTAGGTTTGAGGCTCCTTGAGCGGCAGCGAGGGTGGCAAAAGTATGACGCATGTCATGTGCGCGACACTTTTCGATCCCAGCTATTCGAAGAGCTGTTTGCCATGCTTTTTTAATGTCGATGCGACCAAAAGCTGTTTTGCTGGCGAAGACAAGCGGTTTAAATGGCTGGCGCACTAGGTAGAGTTTTTTGAGTTCTTCAAGAACTGGCTCGGAAAGAGAAATGCTTCGGGGCCTTCCATTTTTGGTTTCTTTGATGAGTGCGAGTTTGTTGTAAAAGTCGATATGTGTCCATTCAAGATTGAGGATTTCTCCTTGGCGGGCACCTGTTGTGAGGGCAATTAGGACAATGGGATAGAGATAGCTGGATCTGCTTTGACGACACGCGGTGAGGAGGCGGTCGATCTCTTCTGGGGCGAGAATGCGGTCACGGCCAGGGTTTTCTTTTAATTTGGTTAGGAAGAGGCAGGGATTTTCACTAATCCAATGAAGTTGTTTGACTGCATAGCTGAATAAAAGAGAAAGAGAAGCCATGTAGCGATTCACTGTGGCTGCACTTCGCCTTTTCTTTTTAGGTGTTGGTTTTTCTAAGAGGATCTGACGCTCTTTACCGATGAGCTCCGGAGTGAGATGAACTAAAGAAAAGGAATCAAAACGGGTTTGCCAATAGGAGAGATGACGGCGGGTGTCTTTTGCGGAACGGTGATGTTCAATGGCGCCGTCATTGAGGTAGCGTTCGATTAGCTGGGTAAAAGTGTTTACTCGGTTGTGTTGATCAAACTTGAACTGACCTTGTTTGATTTGGTGCTCGATGTTTGAAGCCCAATCATCTGCCTCTTGCTTTCGATCAAAGTGGTTGCAGGTGGTAGGATAACCTTTAATGCGAACAACAGCTCGCCAAATAGTCGTGCCGTTTGCGTTTTTACGTTTATAAATAGATGCCATAATTCCAACCTCGGGTTAAGAGTTTTATTGGTTGGATAGTGCTGCTGGCAAAAGTTGCTACTCACTGCACCGCCATTGCACCGTCGGCATGTAATTTAAACTTGAGCGTGCTATTCAATCAAGCTTATTAAACTTTAAGTGCTATGGAATGTGCCGGTTAGAAATGTGGGGCAGGAGGGACTTGAACCCACGACCAACGGGTTATGAGTCCGTTGCTCTAACCAACTGAGCTA
>JAJFML010000188.1 GCA_021772195.1 Chlamydiota bacterium
ATTGGAAGGGAGAAAGTTCAGAAGGATATCTTGGTAGTTGTCCATGATGTATTCACGAACAAAAATGTTGGGAACTTCTAAAATAATGCCATCGGGAGTGGCTTGAACAACTTTAATCGGCGAGAACCAATTTTGATATTCGGTAATAGAGCATTTTTTTTGGACGAAATCCAAGAACTCTGACCAGGCATTTTTTGGTTCTATCTCACATTCAAGCATGCATTATCTTTTGTTATGAACAATCTTTCCACAATCGTCTGGGAAAGAGGTTTTTACGTTTCTAAAAGTAACATCAAAATTGAAATGGGACAAGGAATTTGTAGGAGATTTTTCTTAACATATTGAGTACGTGTTTCGGAAAAATGTCTAATGAAAAGTCATGAGAAGGGCAGAAGCTTGTTTTGCAATTTCTGGATCTTTGCACTTTTCAAGTTGAAGTGTTTGTGCTGTCCCTTGTTGTGTGTAACCTAACATGAAAAGTGCTTTTGCACGGTTCAGAAGGGAAGGGTAGTGTCTAGGCTCGAGTTTAAGAGAGCGATCTAGAAAATGCAGCGCCTCTAAATTGTTGCCGAGCTGAAGATAGAGAGCGCCTAGTGACTGAAGGTCATAGGCGTTATTGGGATCAAGCGTGATAAGAGCTTCAAAGATTTTAAGAGCAGTCTCGTAGTGACCTTGCTTAATGTAAGAGAAGGCAACATATCTTAAGTCATCCAGCTGTTCATTTGACCAGCCCAATAAGTTTGCCCATTTGATATCACTCATCTATTAACCTTTATGGTATTGGTTTCTTCTCTGATTGATATAGACAAGTTGATTGTTTAAAAATTCCACCGTCTCAAAAAGATGAATGAGGGAGTTTTTCTCTTTTTCTGCTTGTCTAATATCTAAAGTGGAGCTTTTTTTCTTTTTTTTAGGCGCTGTATATGTTTTGAGTTTTTCAAATTCTTCTATTTGTTTTTCGGGTGAGCCTAAACTAGGGACGATCTGATAGCTAAAGAGGCGTCTCTTAGTGACGGAGTAGTTGGGGGGGGCTCCAAAAGCTGCCCACGGGATATTTCTTTTAGCGGTATCAAAGCGCTCATCGAACTCTGAGGGAGTGTGAGGAGAGGTAACAAGAACTTCTGTCTGAGTTGGAATATACTTTGACTCTTCCAAAAAGGTGGGATCGAGCATCGCTTGATCTCTAGCGTATCTATTCGATACATCGACGCCGAGATTGTCAATGGTTCTGGGAGTTGTGCTCATTTTGTACCTATATCATGGAAGCCCTGAAATTCGTATTCTATCAGTGAAGGAATTTTTTCTCATCTTCTTTGTATTTCCACTAAAAGTTATTAACAACGATCCGACCACTTGTTCACAGGTGTGGAATCCCTGTTTATCATTCTGTATATTAGCTGTTTATGGGTTTTGTTTAGTTTTTTTTGACTATGGGAAAATGCTGATTTGTGAACAGGTTTTCCACAATTTTCCACAAATTTTTTATTCTCCATAACCTTCTTATCGTGAAGTGGTTGTTTGGGTGTGTGCGTTTGCGCTTTTCAAAAAATATTGCGCACTTTTGATTTTTTTCGCTAACATGTGGAAAAACGTGGAAAACAGTTAACGATGCATTTCTTTAGTGGTACTACTCACGCTAAGATCGACGACAAAGGAAGATTTGTCCTGCCTCAACATATTCGTCATGGATTTGTTGAAGCTGGCGAGCTTCGTTTTTCGATTGGCCTGGGCTTAGGTGGCTGCTTAACGATTTATAAGCGCTCTGTAATTGAGGGCATTGTTCAGCGTTTTCAGAAAAAACAGCATATAGCGAAATACCAACCCTTTTTTACGACCTTCTTCTCAACTCTTCACCAGACAACATGTGACAAACTTGGAAGAACTTCTATTCCGGGATTTTTGAAAGATTCAGTCGGTATTGAAAAAGAGATTGTGATCGCGGGCGTCTTGAATAAAGTTGAGATCTGGTCCAAAGAGGCTTATGAGAAAAACTTGCAGATGCTCATTCAAGGGGATGGTCTTGGAAAGATGACTGAAGAGGCATTTGCTCTTCTAGGTGAAGAAGAAGATGCTCCTTTAAAGAAAATAACCGCAGATGATTTAGCAGGCGTGTTTAGTTAATTGTGATGCAACCTCATATTCCGGTTCTTTTAGAGGATATCCTAGAGCACTTTCGGGAGTGTAAATTAACGACATTTGTAGATGGGACTCTTGGATTTGGAGGGCATGCAAAAGCTCTCTTAGATGAGCATCCAGAAATAAAAAGATATATCGGATTTGACCAAGATGCAAAAACGCTTGAACTGGCGCGGAGCAATCTTGAGAAGTACAAGGGAAAAGTCGATTTTGTTCATGCAAACTTTTCCCAAATGGGGACTTATTTAGAAGAGAGCGGGATTGAAAAGGTGGATGGTTTCCTTTTTGATCTAGGAGTCTCTTCCATGCAGCTCGATCAGCAAGAGAGAGGGTTTAGCTTCCAGAAGGAGGGGCCTCTCGATATGCGCATGGATGATAGTAGTGAGTTGACTGCAGAAGAGGTGGTCAATCGGTACTCAGAAAAAAAGTTAGGAGAGATTTTTCTTGAATTTGGCGAAGAGCCAATGTGGAGAAAGGTCGCAAAAGCCATTGTAGAGGCGAGAAGGAAGAGTCGTATCAGGACTACGCTCCAATTAGTAGAAGTAATTGAGAGTGTGAAGAA
>JAJFML010000189.1 GCA_021772195.1 Chlamydiota bacterium
AGGATTTTTGCCTTCTCATGGAAGAGAGGGCAAAGGCACAGAAACTATACTTGGCTCCTTTTTGCGGGCAGAAAAGATGGCTACTGCACAAAGCCATCTTAGACGAGCTTCGCCTGAAAAATGATTATAACGAATGGGCCAAAAGAGCAAGCTATCTCCAAAACGCGCTTCCTCACTATTTCGATCAACACCATGAAGAAATCTTTAATGAGGATATTCTTAAAAATCATTTAAGAGAGACAAAGTGGGATTTGGACACAGATGTAACAAAATGGATAGAAACGAGTGGATTTGAAAACACTAATGATCTCATTTTAGAGGCACATCGTTCCAGGTTAGAGCGCAAATCTTTTCAAGAAAAACTCTCCCTTATGCTTTTCGACTAGTTTTTGATTTACTTTTTGGGTTTTTCATTTATAAAAAAGTAAAACCCTATAGATATACGGGTATAAATTTCTTGGTTTTCTTTTCTTATTTGTGAATTTGTATGGAGAGAACTACCTAAGTGTCTCTTCCTATTTGGATCAAGTGAGAAAAGCCAACATTCACTATCATGCTTTAGATGAGGACAGGTCCGCCTTTATGAACCTGTCTTTACAGGGAGATCTTCTTTTTACTCCTGAACTCGTATCATCTGTAAGCTATTCGACTTCTGAAAACCCTCAATTCATCCCCTATTTCCCTATCTTTCTTGAAGGTGGAACCCTTGTTAATAATGACTATCAGATAGGACTTAAACAAAGAACTCCTATAGGCCTAGAATTTGAGGCAAAAACTCAGTTCAACAAAATCGACTTTGAGAGCACTTCCCCCTTTGAAACAATTTTCCTCGATCTCTTTACAGATAAAAGCTCCGAAATTTGGAGAACCAACCAAGTCATTTCCGCCCGGCAACACTTTTGGAAGGATGGATTTGGGAAAAAACACAGATCTCTTGCGAAAGAAGCCAGGAGCGGTGCTCTCGCAGAAGCTTACAAAACTAGCTTTGAATTAGATAGAGAGATCGTGAAGGCCAAAAACCTCTACTGGCAGCTAAGGCTTAGCAGAGATGCCAAAAATCTTCGAAAAGAGACATTTCAATCTGCTGAAAAATTGCTGGCACACACTCAGAAGAAGGTAAAGGAGTCCCTTGCCACAGAATCAGAACTCTTTGCTGCAAAATCGGTATACAATAACAGTAAACTCGCATACGAAAAATCGAAAGATCAAGAGGTTATTGCAGCTGTAACTTTTAATAAGATGAGAGGAATCTCCTCTGTCAAGGTCCCTGAAACTCTCACCTCTCTATCGCTTCCTATCATTGAAAATATGATTCCAAAAGAGCGAGGCAAGCGCGAAGACCTTCTTGCTCAGCATGAATATATGCTTATGCAAGAGGCAAAAAATGAAGTAGCTGTTCAAGACCTCCTTCCTAAGCTCGATTTAAGCGGTTTTGTCACCTTCTCAGGAACTGATGAGAATTTTAATGACTCGGTTCATGAGTCCTGGAGCAAGCCTACTTTCTCAGGTGGCGTGCAACTCGAATTCAATATCCCCCTCTCATTTGACCTTTATAAAGTCATTCGTGGCCACAGATATAAATCGAATGCTGCAAGGCTTAAGTACGAGAGAATGGAGTTCCAGCATGATCAGGAGCACGATGAGCTCATGACTAGATTCAATAATAAGAAAGAAGAGCTCGAACTACTGGTGGAAAATATTTTGCTTCAGGAAAAAAAATACCTAAATGCGAAAAAAAACTACGATCTCGGAATGGGTTCATTTTTTGACATGATGAGTGCAGAAAATGACTATCAGACATCACGACTTGCTAAAGTGCAGACTTATGGAGTACTCATTGAACTTTTGCTCAACTTAAGTTTATATAAATCGGAGCAAACATGATACTCTCTCAGTTTTCAATCAAACATCCATTCGTAGTTTGTGTCTTCTGGGTGATCATCATTCTCGGAGGAATTCATGCCTTTAGATCTCTTCCAGTAGAACACATCCCAAAGAGTAAATCCCCCTCATTTACCATATCGACTATCTATCCAGGCGCTGATCAAAAAAAGGTTTTAAAAGAAGTAACAGCTCATCTTGAAGATCACATTCGAGAAGTTAGAGATGTCAATCAGCTTCTTTCAACATCACAAAATGAGTTAAGCATTTTAGAAGTCTACTTTAAAGAGGGAACAAAAGAAGAAACCGCATTTCAAAGGGTAGCCCTAGCTGTGAATAATGCCAGAAAAAACCTTCCTCAAAGCGGGATCACCTCACCTGAAATAACGGTGCTAAACATCGATCAAGAGCCTTATGTTGTCTTAGCTTTAACCTCAGAAATGAATCCGCAAGATCTCTACTTTAAAGCAAAACATATCGTGAAATATAAGATGAAGGAGCTAAAGGATGTCTCAAAGGTGACGCTCATTGGCGGGCAAGAAAATCAGTTAGAAATCCTTTTAGATCAAGAAAAGATGAAAGAGCGTGAAATTTCTGCCTCTGAGATCATGAAACAATTAAAAAATTATTCTCAAAACACCTACATAGGTGAGAATTACTCAATTCTAGTAGAGGGTGCTCTTAAATCAGCCGAAGAGATAGCAAACACCTCTATTCGGTTCTATAATAACGAAAAGCCGACACTGCTAAGTGATGTGGCTCAAGTAAAAATGGGTAAAACTCTCCTCCAAAGCTATACCTTTTTCAACGGAAAGCGTTGCCTCATCATGAAAGTATATGAGCGTTTGGGATCAAATGAGCTCAATATTATGGGTCATGTGGCAGATACCTTAAAAGACCTTTCAAATAGATGGGAAACAAAAGAAAAATCCATTGATTTCCATTTTTTAAGAAATGATGGGGACAAACTCAATGCCCTCTTTTTTAATTTTAAGCTAAATACCCTTCTTGCTGTATTTTTTGCGATGATTATGGTTGCACTGACCTTTAAAGATTTTGTCTCAGTTTTTGTCTCCTTCTTTTCAATTCCCTCATCTGTAGCAGGAGCTCTCATCTTCACGAATCTTTGGGGATTATCCTTTAATCTGTTTACATTTTTGACACTGATTATATCCATTGGTTTTGTGATCGATGATATGATCGTTGTAAGAGAAAATATCTTTCAATATAGCGAAAAGGGACACTCTCCCTATGAAGCTACTATGCTCGCAATGAAGGAGATCACCTTCCCGGTTTTTACGACAACTCTCATGATCGTAGCTGTTGCAGTTCCCTTAATATTTGCCTCAGGATCAGAAGTCGCACAATATCTCCCAAATGCGGGATACATCCTCTTTTTTACAATGAGCTTTAGCCTTTTTGAAGCTGTCACTTTAGGTCCTGTGCTATGCACCTACCTAATCAAAAAAAGAGAAAAAAAAGAGGATAGATGGATTCATAAGAACGTCGTAAAAACCTATGACTACCTTTGTGAAATTAATAAAAGACACCCGATTATTGTAATCTTTTGTGGCACGGGTATTGTTGCCCTAGGGGCTCTCTCTTTTTACTCACTTAAATTTACCGATTTTCCAATCAATAATGTTGAGTCGATGCGCGTCCATGTCTACACAGACAAAGGCATCACACTGGATAGTATCAATGAGAAAGCAAAGAAAATTAACAATGAAGTTTTTAAAGACAACCCAAATATCGAAGATTTAGGAGTAGAGGTAGATCAATCCGGAACAATTATTTACTATATCAATATCGTACAAAAGAAACATCGCATCAGCTCTCCTGATAAAATGAAAGAAAAGTTTATAAAAGAGCTCACTTGTCTACTTCAGAAAAAAGAGATCCAAAACTTCTATGTCGCATCCAATCTTCGTGTTTCGAGTAAAAAAGACGATTTTGGAGTTCAAATTCTAGGAAATGATGAAGAAGACATTATATGGTATAGCAATAAACTACTTCGGGATGTCCAAAATATGCCGAACGTAAAATATGCGATCTCTTCAGTTAACAACACAGAGAGTATTACGGAACTTACTCTGAATTTAGAGAAAATAAAAAAATCAGGTGTCTTTCCAAAAGTTCTTTCAAATGAGATCAATTTCTTATTAAATGGATATACTCCCTTAAAGATCTATTCAAAAGAGATTTCAGAGGCTTTTAATAATAAAGTCCTTGTAAGAGGTGACCTTAAAGATCCGTGGATTGAAAAAATGTATATTCCCAATATGAATGGAAAACTTGTTCCTCTTCATCCTCTTATCCAAAAATCCTCCCATATTGAGATACCTCCTATTAGGCAAAATGAAGGAGCTAGGTTTATTGAAATTTCAGGAGATATCCTCACTCCTCACAAAGAAAACCCTGCTAATTTAATAGAAAAAATTCTCAAGAAGAGCCTGCCTGAAAATTTAAGCTACAAGTGGGCGCAAAAGTCGCGCACGGTTCGTGAACTTCTAAAAGTTGAAATGAATATCGTTTTACAAGGCCTTGCCCTTATTCTTCTTGCTCTTATCTTTTTATACAAATCAGTCCTGGTTCCCTTCATTATTGTGCTCTGTGCACCCATTGCAATCGCTGGTGCTACCATTGCTCTAAAATTGACAGGTTTTCCCGTCGATCTCTACTCCTTTATTGGCATTGTCATCTCATTTGGCATATCAGCAAAAAATGGTGTCATTCTAATTGACTATATTGAGCATCGTCTTAAAAAAGATCCCACTGTAGAAGATGCTGTATACAACGCTGCAAAAATAAGATTAAGACCCATACTTCTTACATGTATGGCAATTTTGCTAGCTGCCATTCCTGTCGTTATCCCCTGGAGTGATTATAGTAGAGATGAAGTCCCAATGGGCACCGCAATTATCGGCGGACTTTTTACAGCAACTTTTTCTACCTTGTTTGTAATTCCCGCAACCTTTAAATATTTTTATTATATAGACCAAGCTCTAAGACGATTTGTTATGCGCTATTTAAATCCACCACCTGAATTAAAAAAATGAAAGCAAAAGCAAAAGAAAATATCAGTAAAGCTTCAATATTCTTTACTTTTTTCGTAGACAATCTCTCCTGGGCAATTGTCTTTCCTATCTTCTCACCTCTTTTCTTAGACCCTAATAACCAAATATTCTCATCCGATGTTTCCATTGCAACTAGAACGAGCATATTAGGGATCTTTCTTATGATTTTTCCCTTTGCACAATTTTTTGCAGCACCCATTATTGGTGAATTAGCTGACCGCTTTGGAAGAAAAAAAATGCTGATCTTTTCCGTTTTTTTTACCTTTCTCTTTTTTGTACTGAGCTCACTTAGCATCGAAAATAACTGGCTCTATACACTCTTATTAGCTCGTTTTTTAACAGGACTTTCCTCAGGAAATCTCTCGATCTGTCTAGCATCGATATCCGATCTTTCTCAAAACGAAAAACAACGCATTCGAAACTTTGGCTACCTTGCGCTTATCGCTGGACTCGCGTTTATTGTGGGGGCTTATTTGGGAGGTCAACTCTCTGATCCAACGATCTCACCGCTCTTTAATTATGCATTTCCTTTTTGGGCTGCGACCCTTCTCACCTTTCTTAATTTAATCATCGTTATCTTTGGTTTTGTAGAGACCGCAAAGATTGACCCTAACGTTAAATTTGACTTTTTACAAGGTGTTCATAATATTCAAAAAGCGCTCCATATCCCCAACTTAAAAAAGACCTTTCTCATCTTTTTTTTCTTTCTATTTGCTTGGAACGTCCTCTTTCAATTTACGCCCATCCTACTGGTTAGGCTCTTTGATTTTTCGAGCTCAGATATTGGCGATTTCGTAGCAATAATGGGACTATTTTGGGCAATAGGTGCAGGAGTAATCAAAAAACCTTTACTGAAATTCTTCTCCCCTATGAAAGTGCTGAGAGGTTGCTTTATTATTTTTACAATTCTCTGCTTCTACATTGCTTTTACAAACAATACACACATTATCATCTCTTGCATCATGATTTCCGTCGTAGCAGCTGCCATCTCTTGGCCAATCTGTAACAATCTACTCTCAAAAAAAGCAGGACCACAAAATCAAGGTAAGATTTTAGGATTTAGTCAATCGATGCAATCGCTAGCAATGACGCTCGCACCGCTGACAGCTCTTTTCACACACATTTACCTCGATTTTCCCTTCATAATAGCAGCTATTTCTGCCCTAACAGCTGGACTTATCTATCTTCTTGTTCCAGAATAGATGCGGCATCAAAGAAACTCAGATCGATCTTGAATAGGATTCAGTATTTTGAGACAGATAGCCATCAAATACCGCTGCAATATTGCGAATGAAGAGCTCCCCTAACGGGGTCGCTCTAACACATGACCCTTCCACCTCTACGAGCTCGGGCATCTCTTTTAATAGATCTAACTCTTTTTCGAAAGATAGGTCTGTTAAATCAACTTCAAAATTGCACATGACCCTCTGAATGATTTGATACCTTAGTTTATCCTGCTCATTTTGAATAAGTCCTCTAACTACTGGGAGCTTTTCCTCATCTATGGCCTGCTGATATTCCTTTAAATCTTTGGTGTTTTGAATGTAGGTCCCTTCAATAAAGCCGATGGAAGAGAGACCAAAACCGATCATATCTTCAGATAATTTCAAACTGTATCCTTGGAAATTTCGATGTAGCCTTTTCTCTTTGTATGCGAGATCTAGTGTATCCCCATTTTTGGCAAAGTGATCCATCCCAATTGCTGTATAGCCAGCTTCTATAAAACGCGCCCTTGCAACGCGGTAGATTTGAAATTTTACATTGGTAGTTGGAAGAGCCTCATCAGGTATTGCCTTTTGATGAGGTTTTAGCCAGGGTACTTTTGCATAAGAAAAAAGCGCAATGCGATCCGGCGCCATTTCAACAATCCGATCAGCTGTCTCAGCAAAGGATTCTACTGTCTGATAGGGGAGGCCGTAGATCAGATCGACATTGATACTGTCGAACTCAAGAGCGCGCGCTCTTTGGACGGTTAGAAGACTCATCTCAGCTGTCTGCCTTCTTCGAATTGCTTCTTGAACGACGGGACTCGTATCTTGCACGCCAAAGCTAACTCTATTGAAAAGCGTTCGCAAAAAGCTAAGCTTCTTGCCATCACCAACCGTTCTAGGGTCAATCTCAATCGAAATTTCTGCATCCTCCAAAAGAATGAAATTCTGCCTAATCTTCTTAAAAAGGATCTGAAACTCTTTTTCTGACAAATTGGTAGGAGTGCCTCCACCAAAATGAAGCTGGCTAACTTCTCTCTTCCCCAGATGTTCACATGTAAGATCGATTTCATTTAAAAGAGAGTCCACATAAGAGCTTTGCCTTTCCGGCTTTCGATTAAGAACAACCGTGCAGCCGCAAAAAAGACACATCGTCTTGCAAAAAGGAATATGAAAGTAAAGAGATAGAGGTTTCTTAGTTCTACGAAATCTTTTCAAGGCATCGATATAGACGTCTGACTCTATAGATTTAAAAAAGGGAGCTGTTGGATAACTCGTATATCTTGGAACTTGTTTGTCATATTTCAAAAGAGATTCAGTAGAAAGATCATGCATCTTTAACCGCATCCACAAAACATTTTACACGGTCAGGATCCATATCGGGTTTAAGTCCATGCCCTAAATTGATTATATGGCCTCTTTTTTCCACTTGAGACAATGTTCTTTTTACCTCTTTTTGAATCTCTTCTTTAGATGCATAGAGAAGGTCTGGGTCAAAGTTACCTTGAATGGTAATTTCGTCTGGCACCATCTTACGAATCTCTCCAAGGCTCTCATGCCAATCAAATGAGATAGCAGATGGCCGAGAAGCTATCATCTCACTTACATAAAGCGTCGATCCTCTTGCAAAAGAGATGACTGGCACTTTCTTGCTTTTGACAAAATCAATGAGCTCTTGGTTGTAAGGAAGAGAAAAGGTCTTGTATAGATCTTTTGGCAAGATATAGGCCCAAGAATCAAAGATTTGAATTGCATCTACTCCCGATTTGATTTGTAGATCTAGATAGGCTTTTGTCACATCTGTAATCTTTCGAAGAAGAGCGTGGAAGCTTTCAGGCTCTTGATAGATCCACTTCTTAGAGACGTTGGACGGTTTTGTCTCAGTCAAATAGCAAGAAACAGTATAAGGAGCACCACAAAAACCAATGAGAGGCACGTTTAGCTTTTTTTTCATGGAAGAAATAGCCTCGCCCACAAATAAGAGCGCATCTGGATCATGTCGAAGAGAAGTATCTTTTTGAACCTGAGGAGTAATAACAGGGCCAATCCCCTCTTTAAAATCGAGATCAAGCCCAAG
>JAJFML010000190.1 GCA_021772195.1 Chlamydiota bacterium
CTTTTTGCAAAAGATACTGCAGGAAAAGCAATTGCCGTTCAAGGAAGCGTCTATGCTCTAGGGAGTGACAATCAAAAAAGAGATCTAAAGCGAGGATCTGTTCTCTTCTCTGGAGACACCATTTATACAAAACTTGGATCAAAAATCCAGCTTCTATTTCTCGATAAGACTCTTTTAAATCTAATAGAAAATAGCGAATTTTCCATTAACAAATTCAGCTATAACCAAACTAGGCAACAAGATAATTTTGATGCAAGTTTCGCAGGTGGAGGCTTCAGGCTTCTGACTGGAAAGATTGCCAAAAAAAACCCTGACAACTTACAGATTAAAACTCCTGTTGCAACCTTGGGTCTTAGAGGCACATTAATTGAAGCACTTTTTATAGCTGGCATTCTCTATATAACTTGTGATGATGGCACAGCTTTTGCATTCAATGATGCAGGAGAAGTCACTTTTGGTGTTTCAGCGGATACTGCTTCCGCAGTGATATCCTCAAAAACATCTATTCCTGAACCAAGAGAAGACGTTCCTTCCCAGTTGGAAGCTATAGATTTTACCCCGCCTCCAGGAAGCCTTCCTTCAACTTCAACAGCACAGGCTGGCGCAACTATTATTCAGGGCGGTTGCTAATTATTTCTCATGGAAGACATAGACACCATCCCACTTTTCATCAGGTGGGGTCTTTTCGAGCTCTTCGATTCTCTTTAAATAGACTCCATAGAAATTAGTATGCATGGGATAGCCCTTCGTTAGCTCTTCTAATAGCTGTCTAGATTTTCCCCAATCTCTTTTCCAGTATGCCTCGAGAGCCTCTTTCTGCATATTTACTTCCTTTTCGAGAGCATCGTTTTTTTCCTCAATTGGACAGACCGGCTCGTAGATTGTTATCGCCTCATTTTTCCCTTTAACTATTACCTTATCGACAAGCTTGAAGAGAAAACGCTCTTTTGTCTTCTCAAAGGTATTTTGCCCGACAATAATAGGAACATGATACTGCTTCGTTAAACTCTCTAACCTTGAGCCCAGATTAACGGCATCGCCTAAAACAGTATATGCCCGTCTGAATTTTGAGCCCATATCTCCTACGTTCACCACACCTGTATTAATACCGATACCAATGGCAAGTTCAATACCCTTACTTTTTTTCAAATCTAGATTGACATGACTGAGGTTTTTCTGCATGTGAAGAGCAGATAATATCGCGTGATAATCACGGTCCGGATCATCTAATGGCGCCCCCCAAAATGCAACGATCATATCCCCTACATACTTATCGATCGTTCCTTTATTGTTAAAGATCTCTTGAGTCATGGCGGTCAGGTATTGGTTGAGAAATTCCTTAATTTCTTGTGCAGAGAGTTTTTCTGAAATAGTTGTGAAGCTTCTGATATCTGAAAACAAAATAGCGATCTCTTTATTCTCACCTTGTAGAGCTGCCTTCTCTCCCACTTGCATCATCGCCTCAATTCTCTCAGGTGGAACATACTGTCCAAAGATATTTTGCATCTTTTTCTTCTTCCGTGCTTCAAAGAAATATCCATAAAGCTCATTCAAAGTGTAAAGAAGTACAGTCGTAAAAATGGGTGCAAACATAGAGAGAACTACCCCGTCCTTTTTCCACATCCAAAAATCAAAGGTTAGAAGGCCCGAGATTGATAATACTAATATTAAAAGACTGAATAATGGACCAAAAGCGGGAAAAATAAAGACGCAAGCAAGTCCCAGAACAATCAAAAGTGCAAGTGAGAGTCCCCTCCTCCACTCTGGCTTATAGGGAAAATAGTCATCTATAACACCTGCTGCAATTGAAGCATGCACTTCCACGCCTGCATAAAAAGGAGCCATTGCAGTGGGAAAAAGATCACCAATCCCCACGGCTGAAGAACCTACAAAAATCAACTTATTTTCGATCTTCTCTTTTAGAACTTTTCCATTAATTACCTCCGCAGCAGAAATATATTCAAAAGTAAATGGAGGTCCTCTAAAAGGAATTAAGGCTTGTCCCCAAGGATCTAAAGGAATATTAAACATCCCAATATCTATTCCTTCTAATACTTTTCTTGAAGGATACTCTCCAATTTCTAATTGAAATTTATCCTCTAATAGATACTTCATCACACTTTGGAGCCCTAAAGAAGGATAGATCCCATTTTCATAAGAAAGAATAAAAGCCGCCTTTCGAATAATTCCATCAGAATCGACACTCGCATTTAAAAATCCACCCGATTTTCCAGCTTTTTCCAATAGGGGAATGTTGGCAAGATACTTTTGATATGTTGGAATCAGCAGAAACTGATCTTCTTTTGAGAGTTCATATAGAGGCTTTGGAAGCTTACCCACAGATTTGTAAAAATCACCTAAAATGAATCCAAGAACAGCCTCTCCTTTTTCTAAGCTTTTCGCAAATTCTTCATCATTATCAAAATAATGTGCTACTGACTCGAGTTCATCGATAACTTCTGGGTTAGTCTTTTTTGCTTTTTCTATAACGTTTTTAAGAATGTTTTTCTCGCTTTCTGAAAAAATCATATCAAAAGCAACAACAGCTGCATTCCTTTCAAAAAGATTATTCGCAAGTTTCGCCATTGTAGATCTTGACCAGGGCCATCTACCGATCTCAGTAATGCTTTTATCATCAATATCGACAATCGCAATCGGTGTATTTTTCTTTATTGGCTTATAGAAATAGCGAACTTTTAACTGGTAGATTGCGTTATCATAGAAAAGCACCGACTTTTCAATAGCTGGCGGATTCCAATAAAAAAGAGCACCAAGTCCAAAAACAAGGATAAGGCCTGAACTAATAGGTATAAACTTTTCTTTAAAATAGTTAAGCATACCCAATCTGTATCACATAGAATTAATCTAAGGAAGCTCTGAATAACTCATATTTTCGATTTCTTGCTAAACTTTTACATAAATCATTTTTTCGACCCCTCCTAACCGTCAGAGGTTTAGGTCGGTCTCCAAAAAAGATTTCTGCTAAAAGTTTGTTTCTGATCTTAAAAATAGCAGTTAATCAGAGCTTTCCTAAGAAAGAAAGAATTACATCGCGCGTATAGGTAAGATGCTCCTCAGTATGTGCACTCGACACAAACCAAGTTTCAAAAGCAGAAGGAGGAATATAGATCCCTTTTTCAAAAAGATAAGCGAAAAACCGCTTAAAATAATCCAGATCCATTTTGTCTAAATCATGTCGAGTTTTTGGGTTTTTAACATTGAAGAATAGAGAGAACATTGAACCCACCTGAACAAGAGAATGCGGCGTCTTTTTCAGTCTCTCTTGAATTGGTTTTGTTAAAATATCGGTTTTTGCCTTGAGATCTTCATAAAATCCAGGCTTTGAAATCTCTTGTAGAGTTTGATACCCCGCATTCATCGCTACGGGATTGCCTGAAAGAGTTCCTGCCTGATAGACCTCGCCTATTGGCGCGAGCCTATTCATGATCTCTCTTCTTCCGCCAATAGCTGCAACAGGAAATCCGCCGCCAATTACTTTACCCAAGGTGATCAAATCCGGCTTGATGCCATAAAAATCTGCAGCTCCATGCAAAGATACTCTAAAACCCGTGATCACCTCATCGATGATAAGTAGTGCACCTGATTTTCTAGTCTCTTGCGCGAGCACATCAAGAAATGCCTTATCAGCTGGGATCACTCCCATATTTCCAGCTACTGGCTCTAGAATGACAGCTGCAATTTTCCCTCTATATTCTGAGCGAGAAAAAAGCTCTTTCACGCCCTCTATATCATTGTATTCAAGGCACACGGTATCCTTTACAGAGTCTTTTGGAATCCCCTTTGATGTTGCCTCATCATTGATATCAATCACACCTGATCCCGCTTTTACAAGAAGTGAGTCGACATGGCCGTGATAATTCCCATTAAATTTTACGATCACATTTCGAGAGGTGTATCCTCTAGCTAGACGAATGGCGGTTGATGTGGCCTCTGTTCCAGAATTCACAAAGCGCACCATTTCAATAGCAGGCACAAGAGCGCAAACTTTTTCTGCCATTTCAGTTTCTATTTGAGTATGGATACCAAAGGATGAGCCCTTTTGGATAGCTTTGACGCTAGCTTCTACAATACTATCTTTTGCATGACCTAAAATGAGAACCCCCCAACTCATACAATAATCGATCATTTCCTTCCCATCAACATCTCTGACGCTATCCCCTTTACCTTCCTGAACAATGAGGGGAAGCAAGTCTACATCAGGAAAAGATCTTACAGGAGAATTGACCCCGCCAGGCAATAGACTCCTGCTTTTTTTCACAATTTCTTCTGTTTTTAATCTCTTTTCAAGCAAAACTTCCATGGAAACCTCTTTTCAATAAAATACTTACTCTGCATCATCCATAATAGATGAATAGATGGTTTTTTATTACGATTTTATTGCTTCCAATTTTCCTTTTTCCGGGAGTTAAGTACAAAGTTAATTTTCTCGGATTGGAAAACAAGCAAGCACTTAGCGCTCTCAAAGCCTCTTCAGATCTTTTGAATCTGCAGAAAAGGCCTCCTCCATCTGTGAATTCTCTCAGGTATCGTATTGACTCCGACGTTCCTACAATGATCAAAGCTCTGCATGCATTTGGCTATTATGATGCTACCATTTCTTCCATGATCGAAAATGAAAAGAGCAAGGTCATTGTTACAATATTTATCCATACAGGAGCGCAATATGAGCTTGATACTTTTGAATTTTATACATTGAAATGCAAAGAGAAAAAAGAGATCCCCCAGTGTCCTGGCATCACTTTAGAGACCCTTGGAATCGAACTTGGAGGCCCCGCCTATACAAGGTCAATCCTTGACTCACAGGATCTTCT
>JAJFML010000020.1 GCA_021772195.1 Chlamydiota bacterium
TTTTCCTATCTCCTCTTTTACGGGAGTGGACAGCCGTTCATTTTCATACAAGAGTGATTGTACTTTTTTGTGTCATGCTTCTTCTCGGCTATTTTATGGTAAGTAAATGGAAGTTTCCAAGTCTAAAGGTTCTTCACTTTCGCATGCCATCGTTTCCACTTGTTGTCTTTACAGTGCTTGCATCTATTTTTATTCTCTATGGTATCTTGCACTTTTTTTCCATTGTTTTGGCAGCCCTTTCTTGGGCCTATATCCTTCTTGCAATTGTCCTTTCATTGATTCGAATTATTGTTGGGAAAAAATCGAAGACATTGGCCGATTTTGAACCTGATGATGAGATAGATTTTTAATATGAACCTCTATTTATTTCTTCTTCCTTTGGCTATTTCAGCGTTTCTGATCTATCTTTTTTTAAAAGAACAAAAGCGCATGAAAGAAGTAATGGAGGATAAATTTAAATCGCTCTCTTTAGATGTCATGAAGGAGAGCAACAGTTCTTTTCTAGGACTTGCAAAAGAGGTTTTAGGAAAGTATCAAACAAGCGCTGAAAAAGATCTTGAAGGAAAGAAGAAAGAGATTGAAGGCGTGTTAAATCCAGTCAAAGAGACCCTGAAGAAGTTAGAGGAACAAAATAGAGAGATTGAGAAGAGGCGAGAAGGAGCCTATTCCTCGCTAAATAAGCAGATTGAGCAGCTAATGATGAGCGAGCGCAATCTGAAAGCGGAGACAGCAAATCTTGTCAAAGCGCTAAAATCTCCCAATATCCGAGGTTCTTGGGGACAGGTCCATTTAAGACGCGTAGTTGAGCTTGCGGGCCTCCTTAACCGCTGTGACTTCTTCGAGCAGAGCTTTAATGAGACGGATGGCAGGCTCTTAAGACCCGACCTTCTGGTCCGGCTTCCTGGAGATCGTCAAATCGTGGTTGATGCAAAAGCGCCTCTTGAGGCCTTTTTGGACGCTGTGGAGTGTGAAGATGAGGAGCGTAAAACGAGGAAACTTCTTGACCACGCAGCTCATGTGAAGAGACATGTAAAAAGTCTTGCTAGTAAAGAATATTGGAAGCAATTTCAGCCCTCACCCGAGTACGTGATTCTGTTCTTGCCTGCAGAAGCCTTTTTTAGCGCAGCTATTCAGGCTGATCCCTCCATCATAGAGATGGGTATGGACCAAAATGTGATTATCGCAACTCCCACGACGCTTATTGCTATTCTGAAAGCGGTGGCATTCGGGTGGAGGCAGGAAAAAGTCTCACAAGATGCTGCGAAAATCGCTCAAATGGGCCAAGAGCTCTATGACAGACTCCTTACGATGAATGACCACTGGTCAAAAGTGGGAAGAGGTCTATCTCAGTCGATCGACGCCTATAACCAGGCAACAGCCTCGATGGAATCACGCGTACTTGTAACCGCTCGCAAATTCAAAGACTCCTCCATGGGAAAAGAGATCAAAGAGATCGATCTGATCGAAAAGACCCACCGAGAGTTATTGGTAAAAGAGTAATATGGCAGTCATTAGCCTGCGTTTAACTACTTCTCAAGGTGCTCTTTATGCAAAAACAGTTTATGGAGCTTTAAGCGGCTCTGCCATCTCAACCATCAGCAATAGGGGTCGTTCTGTTTTGCAAAATGTAACAATCGGAGTCGCTGCAGGTTCTTTTAGCAGTTTTGTTTCGGGCTAGATGCTTTACTGCAATGATGATATCGATAGAGTTAATCTCTGCTATGTTTGTGCTTCTGAAACAATGGGGTTTTGCTCATCATGGGCAATAAGTAGTGTCACTATCGGAAGTTTAAATACCACAGCCCCTTGTTTAACTGGTCTTAAATTTGCAGGATTTTCCGCAGGTATTGGGCTTTGTGCTACAGTCTCTATAGGAGTTTTTCAAAATATTGCAAATCAATATAGAAATCATACGCCCTTGGCTAGGGCTGTTTTAGATCTGGGAAGTCCTCCAGTTCCTCCAATAACCATGAGCAGAGATTAAAAGTCTTTTTCGTAAAAATCTTCTTTGTTAGATCAAAAAGTGCCTCGCTCTCTCGCAAAAAAAAGATTAGAGAAATATTTTTAACCACCCGTGAACAAAGTTCACTAGAGAGCACCCGCTCGCTCCGCTTGCTAGAGAACACTCACTCACTGTCGTTCGTTAGAGAATTTCTAAAGCGTGTAGGCTCTCTCTCTTTATCTCTTCTCTGTGTTCTCTAGCGAATTTTATTCGCGGGCGAGCTCTAGTGAACGAAAGTGAACGGGTGGTTAAATTTATTTATTTGAGAACTTTTCTATCCAATCTTCTGGAATGCCGGCGTTTGTTCAGTAAGCTCAAATAAAACTTTACGATTTCTTTCTTTTCCTTTATTCGTGAAATAAAGAAGAGGTATTAATGATTTCTGTTAATGGTAATAGTCCGATAAATCCTAATTCTGGTGATCATGGGTTTCCTGCTGGTCTTAATAAAGATGTTGGAGCTTTAAAGGATGCTGTAAAAGAGTTAAATGAATATATATCTCAAATTGATCATGGAGGTTCTGGCAGTCAAGTTGAATTGAATAAATTACATGATACAATCGAAGCTCTATCGGAAAAAATAGGGAAAGAGCTGAGCTCTGTTCGGAGGTTAGATCCTGCCTTAGCTGATAAATTAAAGAATATTTTGACTCTTAGTTCAACTGTCGTGCATGGAATCAAGGATGGTAAAATAGCTACACCAGATATGGCTCAGGCTTCTAGTGATCTTCAAAAGATGTTGGGTGATCTGTAATTAAAAGCGTGTAAGCTCTCTCTCTTTATCTCTTCTCTGTGATCTCTAGCGAATTTTATTCGCGGGTGCTCTCTAGTGAACGAAGGTGAACGGGTGGTAATTTATTAATTTGAGTGTTTTTCAATCCAGGAATTGGTAGCTTTCCGAAGTGTTCAGTAGTTATTGTATAATACTTTTCAATATATTTTTTTTGATCTATATGTGAAAAAAAAATGAGGTTTTTATGATTTCAATAAATGGTAGTAATCCAGTAGGTCCAAATTGTAGAGGTTACTCTCCAGAAGCTAAAGTTAAGGATGATGCATCAGCTCTTAGCACTGCCTTGAAGAGATTGGAGGCATTTATCCATGAAGCAGATCAAGATCCAGGAAGTTATGACACTGTCACCCTTGAGGTGCTCATGGAAAAGGTGGAGGGTATTAAAGGAGCGTTGGAAAAAGATCTTAAAGCAGTTGAAAAGACTAACCCCAAAATGTACAAACAGTGCCAAGATGCTTTAAGGCATATTGAAACTGCTTTAGACTATATTAAAACTGGTAATTTGGGATCGCCTGATACTCTTACGCAGTTGACTGATGCAGATATAATTTTATATAAAGTATTCATTAGTCCGTAATTTTGCTATTTATTTGAGAACTTTTCTATCCAATCTTCCGGGATACCGGCGCTTTTTCTGTGTTCCGGATGAAAAGAGGGGCCTCTTGCTCTTCTCAGTGTGAGAAAGGGTGTGAGGCTATTTTCATAAATACTCCAGAGATTTGATCCCTTGTTGAGCTTTTTGAGCATATGGTAGCCAAATGAGACGTGGTTGATCTCGTCATCCAGAATTCTTTGCATCAGCTTAGTGCTTTTTTCATCACCATTTCTTGCGAAAGAGTCGCGGTACATCGGCGCAAAGTCGAGGTTTGCCATCTCAAATGTCAGGCTCATCGCGCTTAAATAGTGAGAGGGTGTGTCTAGATAGGGGACATGGATCCAGAAATGTCTATAGAGCGGAAGATCTCCAAATTCTACTCCCATTTCACGGAGTCTTGTTTCGTAGAGCCGAACATGCTCCTGCTCCTCTTTCAGAGTATTTGCAACACCCATTCGAAAAGTTCTGGGGGCGTCTGGAAAGGAGAGAAGTGCTTGGGCCATAATCTCGACAGCGAGCAATTCATGACCGCAGAAACGATGGAGGCAGATTGCTCTTTTTTCAGAATCGTGGTGCTCATTAAAAGAGGGAAGTTTTTCCTCTTTAGTTCTTGTTCGGAAGCGCATCTCGGGTGTTCTTGCAGGCTCATCGAAAAGATAAGCTGGACCAGGGTTTTGATCTGTTAGTGTATCAGGAGTAAAAAGCTTATCTTCTAGATTATCGGACGACAGTACTTGTGTCGCCCAATCTCTTAGTTCCATCTATTCAACGCCGATTACGTAGTAGGCTGGGAAAGCAAAGTTGTTGTTTGGTCTAGGGCTTACGAGTAACTTAACTTTTTTGCCAATGTGCTCTTTTAGATTGATGTGAGTGCTGTAGAGATAGCAGACGGGATTTCCGTCAGATCTTAGCATAAAGTCGCCCGGCTTATTTTTAAACATGGGATCATAACTCTCAACGGTTCCTGCAATGTGGTTTGCGTTGACCTTTTGCTCTTCGTAGAAATCTTTAATCTTCTTATTGGTATTAAAAGTGAGCCAGCTTAAATAGAGCTCTTCCTCTACCTCTTCCCAAAGACGCATCTTAGGAGAGAGTTTTGAGTTTGTATTTTTAGCGGCTAAATGGTCGCTGTACTTCGGAAATACGATCTCTTGGACCTGGGTTCCATCTGCTTTCTTTTCAAGATAAGCAATTTTCTTCTTGGTGTAGTTGTCGTGAAGAATGGAGAGGCCATCTTTTGCTTGCTCTGCGAAGTTTTCTACGTCAGAGTGTTCTTGAATGATCATCTCAAACTGAGAGATGAGCTTTTCAGGTTTCATCTTATGGAAGGGGAGTTTGATCTCTTCACGAAGTTCTAA
>JAJFML010000191.1 GCA_021772195.1 Chlamydiota bacterium
TGAAGAGGCGGATAAACGAATTTCTGCTCTAGAAAAAGAGATGGAAAGTTTAGATGCTAAAGATGGTCTCAAAGCTTGGAATGAACTCTCTGATTGGATGAGAAACACGGATCTTTCAAGAGAGGACGTTAAAATTCTTCGCTCAAAACTAAATGAATTGAAGCCTGCATTTGAAAGAACAACTACTTCAAAGTCCTCTAGGTCCTCCTCTCCTCAAAAGGGAGATGTCATTGCGGTTATGACTGCTAAGATTGAAAATTTAGTGAAGGAGACAGGGGAAAAGAGTATCGAGGAGCTATCTGTTGAATACACGAAGCTAGAGAGCGAAATTTCAGCTCTCTCTCTTGGAAATAGTGAAAAAGATTTACTTAAGGTTCAGCTTGTTCCCGTTAAAGATCTTATTGAAATAAAGAGTGAGGAAGAGATTCTCATAAAATCTGAAGATGAGATGACCCCTCTTAATAAGTATAAGGCGATTTTAGAGCAGAAAAAAGAGCGACGTCAAAAAATCAAGCGCGACCTCGAGAGCTATCGTAAAAACTTTGGCGGTTCGGGCTTTGACATTGAGATGGGACTCAAATATCAAGAAATGATTGAAGAAGAGAAAAAGCGCCTTGAAGAAATGGACACAAAAATCTCAGAGCTAAAACGTAAAATCATTGAGTTTGAAGGCTCTTGATGTCTCTCTATATATTTGATCTAGACAAAACCTTGATCAAAGGAAATGGAAGTTTTAAGTTTTACTTTTATCTCTATTCAGCTCGTTTTTTTTCTCCTTTTTCTGTCTTTTATTCTATCTCCTACTATCTACGTCACAGATTTTTTAGGCTCTCTCTTGCAGGTCTTCATCAAAAAGTTTTTAAAACTTTTTTGGAGGGGAGGTCTCTAATTGAGGTTTTGCGTTATGTCGATCTTTTCTTAGATCAAAAGCTAGATAAGATGTTAAATCCTAAAACGCTCTCCTATCTTACCTCTGCAAAAGAGAATGGTCATCATATCTCTATTCTTTCATCCTCACCCTCCTTTCTTGTAAAACCGATTGCTGAGAGATTAAAGGTGGACAGTTGGAGAGCTACAGAATATGGGAGAGACTCATCTTCTAATTTCACAAAGATTGACTTGCTCGTTGAAGGAGAGGAAAAAGCAGTGATAGCAAAAGAGCTAGCGAAAAAGCTCTCCATCGATATAAAGGAAATTGTCGTCTTTACAGATAGTATTTCGGATCTTCCACTAGCTAGAATTGCAGGAAGAGTTGTAGCTGTTAGGCCCGATCGCAAACTTCGAAGCATATGCAGGCGAGAGGGGTGGGAGATTATATGAAAAGGCTTGCTCTTTTTGGTGGGGGATTTGATCCTATTCACTATGGTCATTTAAACCTTGCAGTACAGATGAAAGAGAAGCATATGTTAGATGAAATCTATTTTTGTCCCGCATATTGCTCTCCTCATAAAAAAAAATCACCACCGATTGCCTCCCCACAGGATCGATTCAATATGGTGAAAGCTCTTATTGATGATATGGATGGTTTTATTCCCTATGATTTTGAAATTAAACAGGAGACCCTCTCTTATACCATTGATACCTTAGAAAGTTTAAGGGCCTCTGATCGTGAGCTCTTTCTCATTCTCTCCGATGATGTTTTTTCAGGGCTTCCTAGCTGGAAGAGAGTAAATGATGTCCTAGAATCTGCTCAGCCTCTTGTTGGAAAGAGAAAGGTTGATGCTCTAAATATTCCAGATAAGTGGGAAAAGAGATTTAGAGAAGGGATCACCCAGACAAGAATAGTTGAAATTTCAAGCACTGAGATCAGGGAAAGATTAAAAAAGAAACTTACTTGTAGACATCTGGTTCCAGATCAAGTTTTAGATTACATTGATAAAAAATCATTATATTCTTGAATTCTTAGCTATTTTAAGGAATAATTAATCCGAATTTTTTAGAAAAAAAGCAGTTATGATTAACGAAATTTCACAAGTTATTTTTGATAAAAAAGGTTTTAATATCTTTGCTATTGATGTTAGAGGTATCTCTACGTTAACTGATTATATGATTATTGCTGAAGGTAATGTCGATCGGCACGTAGTAGCTATTGGTAAGGAAATTATTGATGAGCTAAAAGATAAAGGCGAAAGGCCTATCTATACCGAAGGTTTTGAAGCGGGAGATTGGGTTGTCATTGATTACGGCAATATCATGATACACCTTTTTACACCTGGTCTTCGCGAAAAGTATCAATTAGAGCGTCTCTTTCCTCAGGGTAAAATCGTGGATGTAGATCTCAAGACATGAAATTTTTAGATAGGTTAACTTCGCACGAAAACCTGTCAAAAGAAGAGATCTTTGCCTTATTTGAGAATATCAAAGAGGGACATCTAAATGACTCTCAGATGGCAGCCTTTATTACCGCAGTGCATATGTCGAATATCTCGATAGATACGCTTAGTGTTATGATTCAAGCGCTTAGGAGTCATTCTAATGGTGCTGTCATGAATGCTATTGATGTATCCTCGTTTGACACTCCTTTTGCGCTCATTGCCTCTCTCATCGCAAAAGACGCAGGTATCCCCATCTACTCTAGCGTATTTAGGTCATTGAACTCACAAATGGGCTCTTATGACCTTGCCGAATCTCTTGGTATGGGTTCAACTTTTATTTGTAATCCTAATCACCACCTTTCTGCTGTGAAAAATACCCTTTCAGTTAGAAAGAGCTTAGGCTTTTCCAGCTTTTTTGATGCAGTAACTATTCTCTCACATCCATTTAAGGTGAAAGGACAGTCTCTCTTCGTTCAAGATGAGAATTTAGCTAAAAAGATGGCGGGGGCACTTCAAATTTTAGGGGATTCTAATGTGCTCATTCTAAGTGAGAAAAAAGCGATTCATATTCAGGGTTTGATAGTTGTTTCGTTTGACGTTTCTATCAATTTTCCCAAAGAAAGA
>JAJFML010000192.1 GCA_021772195.1 Chlamydiota bacterium
TGCATTAAGACATTTTAGTGAACAGAATTATGAAAAATTTGACAGTCTTGTAGGTGAAAATGCCTGCCAAATTAGAGCTGTCAAAATAACTTTTCTAGCTTCAGACAATACTATTGATGTTGATCTGCTATCACAAAGGGCTTCAGCTCTTCAAATGAAGATTGAAGAACTCCTTAGCCCAAGCTCCATTGGGCCTATTTTACGTTCTAAGACCACTCTTGAGGAAGTCTTTCAACGAGGTGATTTAGAACTTAGTCTAACCTCCGATGAAATGTTCCTATTTCAGGCATTTCTTCTAAGCGAAATGAAATCAGAGCCTTCTAATAGCAATGTTCTTTCTTCCTTAACAGTAAAATCCAAAACATGTCCGGGAAATCTGAAGAATTATGGAGATGTATCTTCAAATTTTACTTCAGATACAATGAGAAAGCTCAGAAGACTTCTTTCTCAGTCTTCAGTTGACTTTGTCAAGGAACTTGCCTGGGATCTTGGAGATCCTTCTCTAATCGAAATGGTCTCTGATAAATATCTATATGTTCATAATAACGCTTGGCCTTGTCTGCCCATGTATTGGACATATAAAATTCTACTTAAAGCAAGTATGAAAAAAGGCATACCAATTGTTCTAAAAGCTAGATTCTTAAGTGCTAGTGATGAAGGCTTCGAAGTTATCGAAGAAGAAGATCTTTATTTTTCTTCCGTTCAAGGGGAACATGATTTTAGCTATATCAATACAACTCCCGATGAAAATGACTACAATCAACCCGCTTGTATTTTCGCAGGAGTACTGACTATCGATAAAGCAACTTTTTGCAAAATGAAGTGGCAAGATGACTTCTTAAATCAGTCACTTAGCGACGCAATTTTATCAGGAGCTGCAGATCATAGACAATATCCCGATCCCAGCATTGATGTTGAAGTTAACGACCCGAGTTTTGATAGACATCTCGAAATGGCTTCTAAAAAAGGTTTCTCGCTAGAAAACCCTTCCCTTTTCTTTATTAATCATGTTTATCCCATGTTAGTAAAGAGAGCTATCAACGAAGAAGAGCAAGATCAAGAAATACTTATCAGCTTTTAATCACTTCTCTAGACTTTTTATTTCTTTACCATTCATATAAGAAGTAAATGTAGAAGGTCTCAAGATGCCCCAGATTGAAAGTAAACAGAATTTTTATCATCTGTTTTGCATTCAGTGCATTTCCATAGGAATCCCCGCTCTCGTTATTGGAAAAGAGCTATTCACTCTTTTCGATACAGGCACAGCTATTTGTTCAATCGTTGTTGGCAACCTTATCCTTTGGCTAATTGGCTTAGCAATTGTAACGATGGTGTATCACGAAAATTCAAACGCTATTAAAAATATCGGAGGATATTTAGGGCAAACTACAGCTATTCTTTTTGCGCTCGTCTTAACACTCGCCTTTCTAGATTGGTATGTAATTATGATTAACAAATCCATTACAAGTTTAGAAACCATTTATCAATATAGTTATCCATGGGGAAAAGGCAGCGCTATAAAAATAGGTGCAACTATAGGTTTTTTGACAGCTCTTCTTGCTATTGGCGGAATCAATCTTTTGAAGTGGTTAACCTCGCTATCTTTTCCCATCGTCCTTCTTTATCATCTCTATATTATTAGCTCTTCAGATTTCTCCCTTTTCCACAATTTAAAATGGGGACTATCTAGTTACGGTGTCATTACCACTGTTCTATTACTATTACCCGGCGCAATTAATCTACCAACTTTTTTCAGACACTCTAGGTCGAGAGCCCACTCCTTCTTAGCTCTTACATGTATGGTCCTTTTTATTTCCTTTTTTGAATGCTCCTCGATGTGGATGAGCTTTTCTCCAGAATCAAAATTTATTCTAAACGGAAAAACAATTCCAAGCTTTTTGACCTATGTCATTCCCACAACACTTTTTCTATTGATAACAGTAGTTACTACAAACTTAGTAAACATCTACTTAGCATCAGCCTGTTATGAAACTTTTATTAAACGATTTGAAGGAACAAAAGGGTACGCCATTATGGGGCTACTCGGAACTGCCATGTACACTTTTGTACAAATATCAGGCCCCGTAAAATTTATTGAGAATTTGCTAAATGATTATATAGCAGTTTTAGGAGTTGTTTTGGTCATAGCAGTTCTATCCAGAATCATTGTCAGACACAGACCGAGACGCTTTGAGAAAATCATTAACTCCGCCTCATGGTTAATTGGGTGCGCGGTTGCTACTGTTTTGCAAGTAAAAACACCTCTAAAAGGCATAGGGCCCCTTTTGATGGGAATGGGGTCCTGCGTTCTCTTTTTCTTGATTGTCTTCTTTGTGGAAGAGACCGTCTGGTCAGTGCAAAAGTTGAGGAAGGGTGATGCATCATCTACCTGACACGCAGCAGTCCTGGTGGCAGCTTACGGTGATTCAGATGGCAGGCTGGATGAGCTTGCCTACTCTTGCGACAAGTATTTTGATCCTGCAGAAAAATAGCTTTTGGGGCGCAGTTGCAACGATTATTGTGGGCAATGCCATTCTGTGGTTCATTCGTTTAGGCATTGTTTCGATGAGCCATAAAAAAAGGCAGAGCACGCTTGATATCTCAAGAGATTATTTGGGACACTATGGCGGCTATTTCATTGCGGTTCTTCTGCTATTATCTACGCTTTTTTGGTATATCACCCAAACGAGCGTAGCTAGCAACACGATTACCCATTTGATTACGTTTCAAGAAGATGCAAAGATTGATAAATTTGCTCAGGTAAGCGTCTTTCTGGGGGTAATGAGCACTTTTTTATGCATGGAGGGAATTGTTCTTCTTAGGAGGCTCTCTACGCTCTCGTTTCCGATATTGTTTGTCTGCTTCTTTATTATTTTTTTCTCACTTCCAGATAGAACGCTTGCAGTCAATGGCAATCCGACAACGTTAGTGGGACTCTCGCTTGTTTTGGCTACGAACTTAGGAATTTCTGCCGACTTCCCGACCTTTTTTAGGCATAGTAGGTCTTGGGGAGACTCGGTGAAGGCCTTGATTGTGATTCAGCTGGTGAGCATTTTGTTAGGGATTTTTAGTCTCTATTTTGGATCACTGATTATGAAAAGCTTTGAGATTAACCAAAAGCTTGTTATGGCTGAGGCAAATGGGATTTTGTACTATGCGATTATTTTGTTTATCTTTTTCTCTGTGATATCTGCGAATGTTGCCAATGTCTATTCAGCATCGGTAGGATGGGAGGTGCTCGCTCCCGCATCTTTGATTGGAAGGAAGGAGTATTTGATTTTGGGCTTAGGGCTTACGATCATTTTTATTCTGTTTTCTAAGCTCCCATTAGAAGGTTTGTTAGAATTTTCTGATACCTCGCTTGTTTTTTTGTGTTTGATTCTAGTTGTAGGATTTTTGGTTTCGAGGTGGAAAAAAGAGCCCCCTTCAAGTTTTTTAAAAGGAACCTATTTTGTGGCTTGGGTATCAGCTACCCTTTCCTATTTACTGCACCACTACTATTTTAAAACTCTTCCCGTTCTTGTTTTAGGATTTAGTGTCATATTGAGCGTACTTGCGCTTTCTTTGTTTATCATTAAACTACGCCCATCTCTAAAAAGCTAGACTACTAATAATTATTTAATGTTGTTCATTATTTAACCAGTAAAGTATAAGATCACAAATATTTATTTAAGCGAAAATTTTTAAAACAATTATTAGTTAGTTTATGTCCTCAAAAACTGTAGATTATGATTACAACTCAGAAGAATCATGGAAAATTTATCATTTAATATTAGATGGTGGAAATCTCGAAAATAACAAAAAAACTCGTACAAAAATCCTTCCTCTAATTGAACGATTTTTATCCTCACAAGAGGCTTTCATGGTTTTTCAAGTGCGCATGAAGGAGCTACTTGAAGAGTGTCCAAGACAGTTTGAAGACCTTTCTGAAATTGAGAGAGTTCCTGCTTTCGAAAGAAATTATCAATCATTAGTTCGGGGAAGATTTGAAGCTGCTAAAGAATTGCAAGAAAGCAGTGAAGCTCTAGTTTATAAAACTAATTTCGATCATAGAAAAAGATATCTAGAAGAAAGAAAAATAAGCAGAGTAGTTGAAAGACAACTCAGACATATCAAAAAAACTACAAAAGCCTTCTCATTAGAACTTCAATCTGTAGACTTTGTTCCCGATCCTCTCATCACCGTAAGTGAACAAAATATACTCTTTGCTAAAAGATTTCTAAGAGTTGACTCTTATCTCTCTGAACTCTCAGATCAAATTGAAATCTTTACTAACTTGGAAAAATCCCAGGAAACCCAGCTCTTAGCATTAGAGAAATACAATCATATTGCTACAGAACTCCAGCAAGAATCGGGTTTTTTAATAAATTTGGCAAAATCATCGTCGCTTCCCTTGCCTTTAGCTAAACTATTGACGCTTAGAAACGGAATGCTCTACAGAGCTCAATTTGATACAAGCCCAGATGCTTTGGATTGTTATAAAGAGTGTGCTGCATATGAGCCTCAAAACCCTAGGTGGGATTCAATCATTAAAGAGAGCGAACTCTTCTCTAAAAGATTTCAGAGAGTTAATTCTCACGTAGCTAATCTCTCAGATCAAATTGAAGTCTTTACTAACCCCGAAAACCCCCGAGAAGAGAGGCATCAGGCATTAGAAAGGTACAGTCAAATTGCTACAGAAATTCAGCAAGAGACGCCCCTATTAATGAATTTAGTAAAATCCCCCTCACTTCCTGAGCCATTAGCCAGATTATTGATGCTAATAACTGGTGAGTTTTATAGAGCCCAGTCAGACACAAGCCCTAAGGCTTTAGCTTGTTATGAAGGGTGCGAAACATATGAACCTCAAAATCCTAAATGGAAAACAATGGTTGGGCGTGTTCATGTTCAGTCCAGAGACTGGGATGAAGTTAGAAAATGCCTACAAGGTATAGAAGATCCCTCTCATAGAGTAGACCTTGAACGAGCTGTAGCATTTAGGCAATTTGAAGATAATACTTTTATTGCAGATCTTGCAGGTATGGGCTTAACTCATATTTTTATACCTTCTATTGCAAATCTTCACATAAATATGAGGCCTGATAGAGAAGGTACTCTGACTAGAAGGTATAATGAACTTTCATCCGTAGTTCATTTTCTTACACAGCCAGCATTTAGAAGTTATGCACTACAAAGGTGGGCTATTGAATATCCTGAAAGGCTTCAAAACCTTGTTCCGAGCCCAGGCAGAGTCTCTCTTGGGATTTTGGGATTAGAAGCATTCAAAACACTAGCACTAACCCCCTCCTTCGATTTTATCTCGGCAAACCCTGTAGAAAGAAGGTATCACCGGGTTCATCTTGAGGCAAAATTATCTCTTGGAATAGACGCTCTCGGAACTAGTCAAAGTGTATGGTATACCTTAGCTTCTGGAGGAATTTCAGTTCTATCTGCTGCGTATTTAGGATCATCTCTTCTATCAATGGGAGGAAGAACCTATCATTATCTTTATCCAGAGGTGAGATTTAGCCCAGATCTGCGTTATGCTTTAAGAACAGCTGCAAAAGTAGGATCCTTTGTTTTTCCTTTTAATCTATTCGTAAGAAATTCTGACTCTGCAGCTTATTTTGGAAAGAAAGCAGCTCTTGCTCTTAAATCACAAGCATTGGTTCCCAAAATAGCAGGCGTCCTAAAAAAGACAGCATCTTGGCAAGGGCAAGTAGCTCTTGTTTCAGCTCGAGTTCTTTGGAATTTTAAATATGAGAGAGCTGCGCTATTTATTGAAGAGATTGAGTGGTTATGTGCAAAAAACCAGTTTCAAAAAGCACGCTCTTACATAAATGAAATTGATCAACGCTCTCTTTTTACTGCATTTGGGAAAAATTATTATCTTTTTGATATTCAAGCGGTTCTAAAATATGGAGATTGTCTCGATTTCTTTGAACTTTTTGCAAGCCTAAAAGCAAACCAGTCAAGCAAAGAAAAGCTCCAACGGGAGCTACCCAAAATCAATGAAGCGCTCGAAAAATTAAAAGAATCAAAAGAATATGCGCACCACAGAAGAAATCTA
>JAJFML010000193.1 GCA_021772195.1 Chlamydiota bacterium
AGTACCAAGAAGAGGTTGAAAAGCAGTCACTTGACTGCCTTCCTAACCTCGAAATTGAAGATATTCCAGAGGGCGCAAAAAAATACCCTCTCAATAAAGAAGGATCAGTTTTCTTCTCTCAGATTTTCACAAATCAGATCATCTATGCAGACCTTACATTTCCTCTACCTGAAATCAAATGTGAACATTTACCCTACCTCTCCCTCTTTACCTCCTTTCTAACGGAAGTGAGCGCAGGCGGCAGAGATTGGCAGGAGAATCTGGAACATATCAATGCGCATATCGGTGGAATAGAGGCCTATATCTCCCTTGGAACGCCCGTAGATAACCCCGATCTAGTCAGACCTGTCCTGGGCATCAAAGGCAAAGCACTCCACAGATATTCAAAAGAGCTCTTTGGTTTTTTCCAAGATCTCATGAAAACTCTCGATTTCTCAGATAAAGAGCGCCTTGTCGATCTCTTAAAAAAGCAGCACATTTATCTAGAGAGTAGATTAACAAAAAATGCAATGCGCTATGCCCACTCTATCGCCTCATCTAGCGTTCGAAAATCTGCTCATCTACAAGATATTTTCTATGGTTTTACCTATTTTGAAATGATTAAAAAGCTCTCAAAAGATTTTGACAAGAGCGCTGAGATGCTAATCCAGCTATTTAATAGTTGGAAAGAGATTTTAGAGCAAAAACCCGATCTCATTATTACGTGTGATGAACCCGAATTCAAAGACTTGAAGGAAAACAATTTTTATGGAGTTTTAGATCTACCTTCTAAAGAGCTAAAATCTTTTGACCCTAACTTCTATAACGAAGAGGTCTCATCGCAAGCACGCACTATCGCCTCTCCTGTTGCCTTCACAGTTACAGCTTTCCCTTGCATTGGCTATACACACGAAGATGCCCCAGCTCTACTAGCCGCATCTCACCTCATGCAAAACACCTTTCTCCATAAAGAGATTCGTGAAAAAGGCGGCGCATATGGATCGGGAGCTAGCTACTCTCAAAGCAAGGGCTACTTTACTTTTTCCTCCTACCGCGACCCTAATCTTGCACAAACATTAGAGATATTTAAAAAAGCAAAAGAGTGTGAGTTTGATGAGCAAGATCTCTTTGATGCAAAGCTTAGCATTATTCAAGACCTCGACACTCCCATCAAGCCAGGATCTCATGGCATTACCGCCTACCTTTGGGAGAGAAACCGCCTTACCTACGAGATGCGCGATACTTTCCGCAACAAAGTTTTAAATCTCACAATCGATGACATTAAAAAAGCTCTAAAACACATCAAATTAGAAAATGCTACCACCGTCAGTTTTGCAGACAAAAGTTTTTTCGATCGAGAAAATAAACTTCTTCCGACTCCTCTTCCTATCAAATCTTTCTAGACCTAAAACGATTTAAAAATATAATGTAGAGACTTACAACCATTGAAAGGAGCCCTGCAATGATAAGAAAAAAACTATTTAAAATTTCTACTCATCTCTTACTGCTTTCAAGCGCAAATCTATTACATGCCGCGAGCTACAAAAGCACTCCAGAGACTCTCTACCTTGAAAAGACCTCCAAAGCCTTTTCCCATATTGCAAAGGATGCAATGCCCTGCACGGTCTTTATTAAGACAGAAATTGAACCTAAACACACTTCATTTAACGACAACTTCTCCCACCCATTTGACCACCTTGCAGAAGATTTTTTCCAACGTTTTTTTGGAAATATTGTTCCAAATAGTCAAAAACCCTCTCCTCAAAAAGGCAGCGGCTCAGGCTTCTTTATTAGTGAAGATGGCCATATCCTAACTAACAACCACGTTATCGATAAGGCGTCCAAAATCTTAGCCGTTTTAAACGACGGAAGAGAGTATGAAGCAACAGTCGTAGGAACTGATCCTAGAACCGATCTTGCTGTCGTTAAGATTGAAGAAGAAAACCTTCCCTACCTCTCCTTTGGAAATTCAGATGAGTTAGATATTGGTGAGTGGGTAATTGCTATAGGAAACCCATTTGCTCTCGAATCATCTCTTACTGTTGGCGTGGTTAGCGCAAAAGGGCGCCAAGATCTCGGTATTACAACACTCGAAGATTTCATCCAAACAGATGCCGCGATCAATCCAGGTAATTCAGGCGGCCCTCTCCTTAACCTCAGCGGAGATGTAATTGGCATTAACACTGCCATAGCAACTAGAAGCGGCGGCTACATGGGAATTGGCTTTGCAATACCTGCAAAGCTCTCAAAACACGTAGTTGATCAACTCATGGAAAATGGCGTAGTCCAAAGAGCCTACGTAGGCATCATCATGCAGCCTATCGATAAAGAGCTAGCAGAAGCGATGAACCTCAAACAAAATGAAGGCATTCTGATCACAGAAGTTGTAAAAAATTCACCTGCAAGCAAAGCAGGACTGGAAACCGGCGATATCATCCTTGAGATGGACAGCGCGCCCACAAATAATATGAACAAATTCCGCAACGATATCTCCATGATGTCACCTGGAACAAAACTCAAGCTCAAAGTTAAGAGAAAAGAGAGCGAGCTTCACCTGAAGATTACGCTAGAGACTCTCTCAGAGAACGAAGTTGCCTCTCAAGAGCTCTTCCAGCAGCTAGGGATCGATGTTAATGAACTTCACGAACTTCCCCAGGAAGTAGCCTCTAAAGTTGGCTACGCTGAAGGCTCTGAAGGCGTCATCATCACCAAAGTAAAACACGGTTCACCAGCTGCAATAGCTGGCATCAGACCCTATCAAATGATCACAGGTGTCGTTGTCGACTGGCAAAACCAGAAAAAGGTAACAAACCTCGATGAGTTCAACGAAGCTCTTAAAGAGATTGGTAAGAAGAATTACGTCGTTCTGATCGTTCGCCACCAGAACTATCAGCGCTACTATACTGTCAAACTACCCTAATTCATACTATGATCCTACCGCTAACCGAGCGGTAGGATCTATTCTTAAATACATTCAGGGGGATCATCATAGACTATTCTATTAAAAACAAAGTATTTATACACATTCCAACTCAAGAATTG
>JAJFML010000194.1 GCA_021772195.1 Chlamydiota bacterium
GCTGCATTTCTATGTAAGTAACAATTATTCATTTTTTTAAAAACAGTTTTTGTTCTATAAATGATACAAATTGCTAGGGAATATTTTCTGATGAAAAAAATCATCCTATTTTTACTCCTATGTTTGTCCATAGAAGCTACTGCTGCTCTTGATATTGAAATGTTCTTAGGTCCAGGGTATAGGCGAGATGAATTTAAAGTGAGAGTCTCTCAAAATGGATCTTCTATTCCTCTTTTAAGAGAGAGCTTTAAAGTAGCGCATTCTGCTCAAGAAGTTTTTAATGTTAATTTAATTTGGGGAAGGGTTCGCTGGGAAAATCAGGGAGATTTTGGCTGGTTAGTTGAAGCGGAAGGAAAGGCTAGCAGCGTTCTAAATGGAGTCAATCCTCTTAAATTTCGAGTGAAAAATTTTTATGGTTATGAAGCTGATGGAAGAACTCAGTTAGGCTATGATATTCCACTATACTGTTGGAGAAATTGTACTTTGGAACTATCTCCTTATTTCGGTTTCCAGTATCGGCACCTTGCATCGAGGGTGAAAGGGACGGTTGTTGATGAAATTCCCGGAGTCACAGGCTTTGCTAGCTTTGAAGAGACAAGGCTGAATCATGCAGATCTTTGGGGACCATTTTTTGAAGCTAGGTTTGGTCTGGATTGTATCGATTTTGCTAGTATTAAGATCTTTTATCAATATCACTATTTCTTCTATCGCCATGTAATTGAACCTACTATTCGTGCGGTTACTCGTGCGCCTCTTACCTACCAGCTGAACACGATGCACCTTTCCCTCAAAGATAATGGTGCAGGCTCTCACTTAGGAGGTTTTGATGTGAATATAAATGTATTGCACGGTGTTATCTTAGGATTTCGCGGGTTTGGAGCGCGCACTTTTACAAACTGTGCGAAGTCAAAAAATAAAATGAAAGTTTTAAATATGCCAGCAGAGACTTTCGCGATATCGGAAGGATATTCATCTGCAAGGTTTCGCTGGACAATCTATTCCGTTGCCCTCTATTTCGGTTATAGATTTTAATTAAAACTTTTTTTAACTTGGTAACTTATGGCTATTTTTTTTAGATTAACTTTTTTTGCAGCTCTAGCACTATTTTTTACTAGCTGTCATGTTTCTAGTGAGACTGCTCTAGATGGTAGTGGCGGTAGGATGGCATACAATGAGTCGCTTCAATCTACGAATAATGAGCAGATGCTTTTAAATCTTGTTCGGCTCAGATATTTGGATACGCCTTTTTTCTTGGATGTTGGAAACATCACCACGCAGTTCACTTATAGGACGTCTGCATCACCCACGATTCCCATTCCTGGATTTACGAGATCAAATCCTTTTTCACTCGGTGGTGAGTTTTCTTGGCAAAATCAGCCTACGATTCAATATACACCTTTAGAAGGACAGGCATTTGCCTCGCAGCTCCTTCACCCTATTAGTTTAAAGACGATTCAGCAGCTTATCCTTTCAGGATGGGACGTTGGGCTTGTCTTTAAGTTGGCGGTACAAAGCTTTGATGAATTTTTAAATGCTCCGGAAGCATCAGGTCCAATTCCTGGATATGTCCCGAGATATAAGAGCTTTTTTGAGGTGACAGATCTCTTTCGCCATTTTCAAATGCGCTCTCAGCTGCAGGTTGGAGTAAAGCAGAATAATTGCGACAAAGAGGGGAAAGAGAACGGCTATTCCTTACAAATTGCCTTTCCTGATAAGGGGCCAGAAGCGGAAAAATTAGCACATCTACTTTCTGCTGTACACTCGGATCACGGCGCCTATCTTTTTGATCTCAATTTTGGATTCAATCAGAGGGGGAAAATTGGAATTATGTCTAGGTCAATCCTCTCTTGTTTGTATTATCTCTCAAGTGGAATCGACGTGCCTCAAGAGGATATCGATGAAGGACTTATTCCAACTACTATGGGAGATGAAGGTAAGATATTTAATTGGCAAGAGGTTGTAGGGAGCATGTTAAAGGTTCGCTGTTCCTCATTTTGCCCTAGGAGCTCTTATGTCTCTGTAAAGTACAAGAATAATTGGTTTTACATTGAGGATCAAGATTTAGCTTCCAAGAAAACCTTTGTTTTGCTCCTTCAAATCTATAATTTACAGTCTAGGGAATCAAAAACATCTGGTCCAATTTTAACATTACCTATTGGATCTTAAGGAAACAACTGAATAAGTCATGTATTTCATATTTTCCTTAAAATATATGCTAAAATTACATTGGAGCCAAATTTTATGAAAAGATGGAACACATGAATTATTCAGAGGTTCCTTAACTATTGGAGAATTAAATGGAAGAAGTACACGTAGATAAATTAACAGTATTTGTAGCCGCGATTGTTTATGTCATCGTTGGTGCGATCTGGTATTCACCTTACCTTTTTGGAAACCTCTTTATGAAACTAGCAGGGGTGAAAAAGAAAGAAAAGTCAAATATGTTACCCAAGATTTTTGCTGAATTTGTAGTAGCTCTTGTGATCGCATATTTCATCTCTCTTCTCTTAGGTTTTTTAGGAGCTACCTCTACGATGGATGGTATCTATGCAGCCATCGGGGTTTGGCTTGGTTTTGTTGTGACAACACATTCATGCGCCGTTATTTGGGGGAAAATGCCTTGGCAGCTCTACCTGCTTCATATGGGATTTTTCTTCGTAGGATTTTCTGTCATTGGCGGCATTGTCGGAGCTTAATTATTTGATCTATAAAAGGCCTCTCAATTGAGAGGCCTTTTCCTATTACATTTTCAGATATTACATTTTTAAAACGGGCTATTATACTAGATTTTTACGCCCATTTTTGATAATTTAACGCTTTATTTTTGTATAAATTTGATTGACGAATGCTGTCATTAGCATTAGAAAGAGGAAAAGGATTGCGTAGAATGAATACCGATAAAGAATTTAATGGAAGAGTTTTAGTTGTCACATCCTCTGGCGGAGGTGGTCTACTTCAGGCTGCAAAGGCAAAAATACAAGAGACTAGGCGCTCTAACCCTGATGCGAAAATTGTCTATGTTGATATTATGAAAGATTGGACATGGAAGTTTGTAGGTAAGTGGTTTGTTCATACTTTGTGGGATAATGCACAAAAAAATGGGAATGTCAAAAGGCTCGAATGGTTAACTAGACAGCAAAGATATGCTGAGTATCTCTTTAGACCTACTGTCTTCTTCAATATGCTATGGGAGCTATTTAAAAATGATCACACCAGAATCATTGATACTCAGCCGTTTGGGGCAGTTAGCGCCATTAAAGCGATCCGTATTTACAATTATTTTCGAAAGAAAAATCTTATTATGGAAAAAGTAATTGTTGACCTACCAACTAGGAAGGCGAAGCAGTATTTTGATTTTTTAAGAAAGCTTTCAAAAAAAGACAGAGAGTATGTCAAGGTCATTACCATCGAACCTCTATTAGAACATGAAAAGACTCCAGACGAGTTTTGGTTGAAATATGCTGGTGTCCTTGAGAAAGAGATCACTTATGAAAAGCACTTCATACGAGAAGCTTTTCATCATTATATGAAAAAAACGCAAGAGAAAGATATAGAGATCACTATTTCTACAAAAAATGCTGAAGAGAAGAAGTTAACAGTCGATGCTTCGAAAAATGGAGCGATCTCTTATACCGAAAACCAGGAGAAAGTCACCTTTTCTATTCAAAAAAAGGATATCGTCTTTACGATTCTTCTAGGATCGCAGCCTGCTTTTAGCGCTACAGTATGTTATACTGAAAAAGTAATCGAATGGATGAGGAAGAATCCTATAAAAGG
>JAJFML010000195.1 GCA_021772195.1 Chlamydiota bacterium
TTTATTGACTGTTCTATTGAGCGAGTCATGTTGTGAGTGCCATTATGTAGGAAGTTATATTTATCTTAAGCTCTTTTGCATAACTCTCTAACTTGTTGATGTTTGGACGATATTTTTTTGTTGGTCTAAGATACATTTTTAAACTTTTTATTGCTATTTCCTTGTCTAGATATCGAAATGCATCGAGAATAGTTCTTTCTTGGTCAAAAATATGTACCGTTTTCCCAGAGATTATTTTGGTCTCTCTTCCGAGAGATGTATTTCTCATGCGAATAATTCTTGTGTCGGGTCTTTTCTTAGCAGACGTTGAGTGAGGAATTGCGATCCAATTTTCTCTCATTATCTCATCTGTAAGATCATAGATAGATAGTGCTGAAATAAGGCAGATAGTGCTGTTTGGAATGCTACGAGCTATTTGAGCCAAGTATTCATATTCAAAATCTGGACTTTCTTTGGCTCCTTTTACTTGATAGATGCCTCGGTCTAATCTCGAGATAACTCCTTTTTTACAGTAATAAGAGATCATCCGAGGTGAAAGCCCCAATTCTTTTGCTTCGGACACCGTAAAAAAAGGATATTTTTTAAGCTCTTCAAGTTGGTCGATAGTTTTTGCTTTCTTCATATCTTAGTTTGTATCAATAAACGCCCAATAAAGTCAATTGGGTGTTTTAAGTTACAGTAATTAGAAGGATTCGGGAGATTTGAAGACTTTGCGAGGACGGCTGCCTTCTTGAGGGCCAACCACACCGTTTTCCTCAAGCTCATCCATGAGAGAGGCAGCTCTTGCGTAGCCAATTTTTAGCTTGCGCTGAAGATAGGTAGTAGATGCACTTTTAGAGGCGACCACAACTTCTAGTGCTTTGTCATAGAGAGAGTCTTTTCCTTCTGCTTTCTCCACCTCTTCTTTTTTCATCGCATCGAAGGAGGAGATAAGGTAGTTGGGCGGAGCCTCGTTGCAGATTGTTTCGACGACAGTATTGATTTCTTCATCAGAAATGTAGGAGCCTTGTGCTCGGACAAGGTTGGAGCTTCCGGGTGGAAGAAAGAGTAGATCACCGTTACCAAGGAGGCTCTCTGCTCCCGTTTCATCGAGTATGATTTGAGAGTTGATGCGGGAAGATACTTTGATGGCAATTCGGGTTGGAAAGTTTGCTTTGATAATTCCAGTGATTACTTCACGTGATGGACGCTGAGTGGCAAGAATCAGGTGGATACCGACAGCACGAGCCATTTGCGCGATGCGAGCGATGGGAGTTTCAAGATCGGAGCTTGAGACCATCATGAGGTCAGCAAATTCATCTACGATGGCTACGATCATCGGCATATGTTCAGGTATGGGTATGGAAAGTGATTCTTCGTAGTCACGTTTAGCTTTTCGGCTGTTGAAGGCAGAGATGTTGCGCAGACCTAGTTGTTTAAGAATTTCATAGCGTACATTCATCTCACGGACAAGCCATTGAAGAGCCGCATAGGCGCCGTGAGCCTCTGATATGACTGGTGCAATCATATGAGGGAGGTTTGAGTATTGAGTGAGCTCGACCTTCTTGGGATCGATCATCAACATTTTAATCTCGTCAGGTCTTGCATTCATAAGAATGGACATAACGATGGTGTTGATGCAGACCGATTTACCAGAGCCTGTAGCACCAGCGATAAGGCAGTGAGGCATTTTTGCAAGGTCGGAGATCACACAGTCGCCGTTTACCGTTTTTCCGAGCAGAATGGGGATGTGAAATTTGCGTTGTTTTTTCTGATAGCCTTGAAGAAGTTCTTTAAAACAGACAGCTTGAGGCTGCAGGGAGGGTACTTCCACGCCTACGAGCGCTTTTCCAGGAATGGGGGCAAGTATACGCACGGATTTTGCCTCTAAGGCAAGCGCGATATCGCTTTCAAGCGCTTTAATTTTTTGGACTTTAACGCCAACGGGGGGCTGTACTTCAAAAGATATAATAGTAGGCCCGCAGCTGATACCTACCACTCTTGCATCAATGCCGAAGTTTTGAAGGGTATCCTCTAGAACTTTTGCCTGGCGGTCGAGATCTCTTTTGAGACTGGATTGATCAACGGGCTGAGGGTCGTTGAGAAGTCTGGGTGAGGGAAGTCGGTATTTGTTTTTACCGCTTGAGGTCATCTTAATTTGTGAGCCTGCGCTAGTCACTGGTTTTAAGATGGGTTTTTTTAGCAGCTTGATCTTTTTAGTGACTGCTTTGGGTCTGTAAGGAGGGGGGATGTCCTCTTTTTTTAAGATGGTTTCATCTTCTTCTTCAAAAGCGGGTAGCGTTTCTTGTTTGTGCTCACGTAGGTAGGTAAAAAGTCGGACGAGTAGATCTTTTGTTTTTCGAAGAAGATATTTAAGGGAAGAAAAGAGGCTTCTAAAAATGTAGCTAAACAATTGCCAAAGAGATTTACAGGCGCTAGTTAGACTGATACCAGTCAGGAAGAGGAAGGAGAGAAGCGAGCCAAAGGAGAAGATGAGAGAAGTGCCAGTGGGTGATAACATTTTTTGAAAGTAGAAGTGGGGAAGGTCAGAGTAGAGATAGTAGGCAGGAACGCCGCCAAGATTGTGTCTTGTAATCGTTTTAGGACTGGGAGATAGAAGGGTCAAATTTTCTGTGTAGACTCTCGCTTGAAAAAGATGTGCTTTGGAGGGAAAGCTCTCAGATAGGATCGTAAAGAGCATGCAAATACAAAAGATCAGAGAAAAGTAATAAAAAGTAGATTTTCTTGAGATTGCAGGTTTATTGACGAGAAGTTTAGCTCCGTTTGTAAAAAAATATCCAGTTACAAGGTAGCCTGCAAGACCAAAAAAATAGTTGGAGGAGAGTGCTGCAAAATATCCGAGTGCACCTAGCCAATTTTCTCCCGGAGAGCCGTGGGCGTAGCTAAATTGGGCAAGTAGAAAAAGCACGCTGCAAGAGAGCAGGAATAGTCCCTTTGCTTCCGTGTGCGTTTTAGGAGGTGTTTTAGTTTTTTTCTTAGCCATTTGTAATCAAAAAGGTAAATAGTGCTATCACAGACAAATAGATGGCAAAATATCTTAAGCCTTTTTTGCTAAGTGACCAGTAGATCAGTTTAACACTGAAAAGGCCCGTTAGAAAAGAGGCAAAAAAACCGAGGAAGTAGGTCGTGAGATTTAAATGAGCTGTCTCTGTTCTCATGACATGAATCGTCTCTATTAGCGCACCTCCAAAAATGGTGGGAAGAGCGAGTAGAAAAGAAAA
>JAJFML010000196.1 GCA_021772195.1 Chlamydiota bacterium
AGAATTTGTTATTATGCCCATGAGGTTGAATGAAGCAGAGCCCCAAAATGCGGCTGAAAATGCACCTGAAAAGCCTGCACTTACGTAATTTTCGTAATTATCGGAATCAACTTTTAAATTTTTCCCCGCATATCAACGTCATTGCGGGGGAAAATGGTCAAGGCAAGACCAACCTTCTTGAGGCAATCCACCTTCTGAGCACCGGAAAGTCTTTTCGAACAAACCATCTATCCGATCTTATTTATATGGGCGAAGACTTCTTCACTATCCATGCTGAGATAGAAAAAGATGGGGTCTTTGAGAGCCTCTCTCTCTATTTTGATGGAACAAGAAAGCTAAGACATAATTCAAACGTCTACCTCTCCTTTACGAACTTGCTTGGAATTTTACCCTCTTGCCTACTTGCTCCCACCGACATCCAGCTAATCTCAGGTCAGCCCGTCCTTCGTAGAAGGTTTTTAAATCTTCATATCGCACAATTCGATCCACTCTACGTCTACCACCTTCTAAGATATACCAAAGCGATGAAGCAGAGAAACCATCTTCTAAAAAGCAAAAAGACCGATGCCATTGAGTGTTTTGAATTCGAAATGGCCAGCAGTGGATCCTATCTAACAGCTGAGCGTGAAAACATGATCTCGGAAATAAAAAGCTCTCTTGAAAAATTTGGTGCAGTCCTTTCTGATGAGAAAGAGAGAGTGGAGCTTCTATTTGAGCCTTCCATCTCCGATATCTCGAAGGATGGTTTCCTTAAACAATTTGAAAAAATGAGACCTAAAGAGCAATACATAGGATCCAGCCTAGTAGGTCCTCATCGCGATGACTTTCAAATTCAGATCAACTCTCTTAGCGCTAAAACCTATGCAAGTGAAGGACAAAAGCGCTCATCTTTAGCAGCTCTTCGTTTTTCAGAATGGAGTAGACTTTGCTCCAGATCCCGAGAGCCTGCTCTTATGTGCATCGATGACATGGGTATTCAGCTAGATGATATTCGAAAAGAGCTCGCGAATAAATCTCTTGGAGAATTTGCGCAAACCTTTATTACAACACCCTACAACATCGACCTCTTTCGTGAGATGGAAAATGCCGAAATCTTCCAAATCAAAGGAGGCGAAGCCTACAAACTATCGAGCGCTCTCACATAAGCCTCACCAAGAGGATAACTCTCTTTCTTATCTCCGAATAATCCCAAAACCTTTTTAGCCAGAACCTTACCCAGTTGCACACCTTCCTGATCAAAAGAGTTGATCCCCCAAATAAAGCCTTGAAAGGCCACCTTATTTTCATAATACGATAGAATCTTTCCCATCGTTCTAGGATCCAAATGCTTTGCTAACAAAATACGATTAGGACGATTTCCTGGGAAATTCTTATTAGGATTTTTGTCTTTTTTTCCTGCAGCTAATGCTATTGATTGTGCAAAGAGGTTGCTGAGTAATTTTTCTTGAGAGCTTGTGCCTTCAACAATGAGATCATTACCATATTGAGAATCCCGAAATCCAATAAATTCCAGAGGCACTTTAGTGGTTCCTTGATGTATCAACTGATAAAAAGAGTGCTGGCCATTTGTACCGGGCTCTCCCCAGATGATGGGCCCTGTCTCATACTTTACAACGGCTCCTTTCTTATCGATCTGCTTCCCATTGGATTCCATATCACACTGCTGAAGGTGAGCTGGAAAGCGAAGCAGTGCTTGTGAATAGGGAATGATAGCAAGTGTCGGCAGATCTAGAAAATTGCGGTTCCAAATACCCAATAGAGCAGATACTAATGGCAGATTCTCATGCATATCACTAGATAGCGCATGCTTATCCATCTCGCTTGCACCAGCTAGTATCTCTTTATATTCTTCCATTCCAATTGTAAAGGCGAGCATAACACCACCTACCATCGAAGTTGCTGAATACCTTCCACCGACATAGTCCCAAATATAGAATGAAGCGAGATATTTTGCAGGATCATCCATTGGGCTGCCCTCTCCTGTCACTGCAATCATATGATCTTTTGGATCGAGCCCCATTTTTTCCAAACGATCTCTTACAAAAGACTCATTTGTCAGAGTCTCCAAAGTGGTACCTGACTTTGAGACAACCACGATTATACTTTTTGACAAATCGACCGAGTTCAAAACGCTCGTCGCATCATCGGGATCTACATTAGAAATAAAATGAGCGCGTCTTCCAGGTTTGTGATAGCGCTCGAGCGCAACATAGAGCGCCCTTGGACCTAAGTCAGAGCCGCCAATTCCAATCTGAATAATATCTGTAATCTTTTTCTTATCGACCTGTTCCATCAGCTGATCTAGCTTATTAAACTCCTTAAAAGCTTTATCTGATGCCATCAATGCAGCTTTTGATGGATTTCTATCTGAGAAAAAATCACGCATTGCTGTATGAAGAACGGCTCTATTTTCGCTCTCAAACCCTTCTATTCCATTGATAATCTCACCTGCCTGCATCGATTCCATCGAATCTTGCGCACCACTCTCTTCAGCTAGATCAAAAAGAGCTTCCATAATATCTTCTGTCACTCTCTCCGTACCGTAAAGAAGCTTGAGCCCCAGACTCTCTATCTGCATCTTTTCAATGCGTGAAGGAGTAAGAACCCCATTTTTCGAGAGATCGATCGGTTTTTCTCTTAGTTTTATTAATTTTTGATAACTTTTGAAACGATTGAATTGCATTGAACACCTCATACTAATTTTCAAAATGTCACAAAGTTGATGCTCATTCAAGAAAATTATGACAAACAGGTTGCCTTTTTCGTTGATGAAAAGAGAGAAATTTAGTAAATTGGTTGTCTATTCGGGGTATAGCGCAGTTTGGCTAGCGTGTCTGGTTTGGGACCAGAAG
>JAJFML010000197.1 GCA_021772195.1 Chlamydiota bacterium
CCAAGCTAAAGCAGGCTGGAAAGCTAGATGGCGCAGTAAGTCCCTATAAGCACTTGAATCTCTCAAAACAAGAGTCTATAAAGTTGTTCAATAACGCTAAGGATACGTTGAGACAATTTCAAGGAAGGTATATACCAGAAAATGAGGTTAAAAATCTCATTCATAAAACTGGTATTCCAACATATCCAAGACCAAAGGGAATTCCTCAAAAATATAGAGTCAAGCTTTCGGATAAGCCAGGAGGAATAAAGTATGTGCATCCTAAAGATGAAGGAATTTACGTAAGAATTATGCCTGGTAAGGCTCATAGTAAAAATCCTTGCCAACAAAAACCATATGTAAATCAAAGAATATATGGAAAATCTCTTGATAAACATGGCAATATCGTTTCAAATAAATCGGATAAAGCTCACATTCCTCTCGAAGAATTTATTTATAGAGAAATAGGAAAAAGTAATTTATGAGTAACAATGCAGATAGAAAACAGATATTAGACAGTTTTATTGAGAATATTGCTTGCATGTCAGATGAAAGATATCAAGAAAGAGTTTGGGTAAGATCTGAAGGTCCAGAATGTGATGATATTGATGACACTATTTGTGACTTTTTCGATGAAGATTATGTTTTAGAAAATTATAAAGATTATGGAATTACAGAAAATCAGCACCGATTATTAATGAACTTACATGATAAATTAAGAGTTTTTTCTGATACACAAGATGTTTATTCTCCAGAAAAATCAACAGAAGATCTCATACTACTTCCACAATGGCAAGAAATCAGAGACATATCCAAAAATGTTCTTAAGGCTTTCCTTTACAAAAAAAGTTCTTAGTAGAAATACTTTGCTCTAGTAAATTCTTTTCCATCCCATTCACACGACAAAACAGATGTATGAGGCAATTGCAATCCTCGTAGATCTTGCAAAAGAGAGTGAGTGGGAGACGATTGGAGAAGCGCTATCACCTGAGCTCCATCAATTAATCACTAAGTGGGATTCTTTGCCCTTTGACAAAAGAGGCGAATTAGCAGGCCATGCATTAGGAAAGCACGGAGGGGATATCTTGATCCCAGGGGCACTTGTAAAAATTGCAGGTAAATGCTCCAAAAGTGCAAGAGCACTAGCAGCCATCAGAAAAAAGTTCCATATTGCCAATGATACGCTTGTCCTAGAAGCTGTTGCAGAAGTTGGAAGCGGTACCAAAGTGAAACAGCTCTTTCAACAAGGCCTCTAAAAAAACAACCAAAAAATTCATAAAATAAAAGCTTAAATTCCAAAGAAGCAGGAGAGACTAGCAATACCGGTAAGGTCAGTCGGATTGTTCAATAAGATCATGTTGGAATCATATTTTCACAGATTCGCTAAAGACTATTGCAAGAGGAGGAATAGAGCTTAGGAAAAAAAACTTCATCGATGAGCTAGGAGGGGTTAGAGATGCTGTATTTAAATTCACAATCTTTCGGAATCCTTTTTGTCTTAGCTTAGTTTTTCCTTTCTATATATCGAGTCATTTCTTCATACAGGGACAATGAAAGTTTCAATTGATCAGATGTGTTTTCAGAGAGCTCTATCCCTAAGACTTTTTCAACACGGCCTACTCTTTAAGAAAAACATACGCTAAGTAATAAGATTAGAGATCTTATTTCTTGACTTCTTTTATGAGTGATTTGAATATGAATAAAAATTTAGAGGTGTAATGAAAAAGATAATTATTTTGACTTTTGCAATAATCTGTTCTCTAACTTATATCAAGCTTTTTCAGGATGACACAATACCAAGGCGGTTCGTTTTAGTCAATTGCCCTAAATGTGGCGGTAATATGATTACATGCAACTGTTCAAGTGAATGATCATTGTTCAGACACTAGTTTAGCTCTTTTCTGATATCTCCATAAGAAAGAGGCAGGAAGGATCATTAAACTGAATCCAATAGCTATCATCAAGACATAGTTCAATTTACTCGATATAACGGCATCTGGTGCAGGCTGAAATCCAATTAGAATCGTTATAATACAAGAAAAAATCCCTAGGAAACACGAGAGATATCGAAATCCTCTTGGTATGCAGAAGGAGTCTTTAGGTTTTTTAAGTTTAATTGCTGCAAGAAAAAGAAGTATATACATCAACATGTAGAGGCCAGTACTTAAAGCCATCAAAAACCAGTAGTAGGTATTCACACTGGGAACAAATTGAAGAATCATGCAAAAAGCTGAAACAAGAATGGCTTGAGCAATTAAAATTCTATGAGGAGCCCCATTTTTGTTCTTAGTTAAAAAAAATGGGGGTAAAAACCCCTGTTCAGCAGCTTGCATCAAGCCTTTTGCTGGGGAGAGAATCCAATTTACGGATCCACCAATTGTCCCCAAAATAATCAAAAAAGCTAAAAAAGGAACTAAAAAAGATAGGTTAAATGCATTTAAGAAAGTCGTAAACGTTTGCATAATACCATCAATGAAATGGATGTCTTTTTGGGGAACTACAAAAGCAACAGAAAGAGATCCAAACATCAAGGTTCCTAATAGAATCAAAACAGAATAATAAACTGCTTTGGGAAAGTTCTTTAGAGGATTCTCAATATCATTGACATGCACCCCAGCTAATTCCATTCCTAAAAATGAAGCCATGATAGTAACTAGGGCATTGCTGTTTTCAAATAGGTGAGAGGTGGGGATCAATTTTTCCCAGGAAAAAGAGAGAGCCAGTTCTCTTTCTGAAAAAATCCACCATGCACCCAAGGCAATCAGAAAGCACATAGGGATTATTGTCCCAGCAGCAGCGCAAAAAGAACCCACTCTTGCAGAAGCTTTGATTCCCCTTAAATTCAATAAAGTTAGTGCCCAAAAAATGCTCAGGGAAGTTAGAACAAGAAAAATTTTATCTTCAGCAAGCGAAGGGTGTAGTAAGTAAGCAGCGGTACCTGAGATAAATAATAACATTGTTGGATACCAAACCATTGTATTTATCCATTGAAGCCATATGCCAAGTAGCCCGAATTTTTCACCAAAAGCATGCCGAATCCAGTGAAAAACGCCCCCTTCATTTGGGAACCTTGAGGAAAATTCAGCAGAAATAAAGGCAACAGGGATTAAAAAAATGACAGCAGCCAAAAGATAATAAAAAATTAAGGAAGTGCCGAAGATAGCAGTAGTTGGTAAGGTGCGAATGCTATCGATAGCAGCGACAATCAAAAGAGTTAAGGAAAAAAGTGAAATTTTCTTGGTAGCAGTCATATTGAATATTTCTTCATAAATTCATAAAACTGAGTGATAGAGTATATTGAACACCTTATCTTTACAACTCTAGTTTTAGGTCTGTAAGGGAAAAGTAGTAATGTCCCTTTTTTCAAAAGAGGAAGGGCCTTGGAATGGAGCAGAAATGACATTAAAAGAAGTCAGCAGACAAGAGATCCTAAGCCGCAAGAAACGCAAAGAAATAAGTTTAATCAAAGCCTCCGAAGAAATAAATCTTAGCTACAAGCAAACTAAACGCCTCTGGAAGAGATATCAAAAATAATGATTTTCCAGAAGAATTCATTGATATTCAAGAATGGATTCGAATTACTGAAATGGCAAAAGAAGTTTTGAAGGCCTTCAAGTATAAAAAGGGTTCTAGGTAGAGATGTTTTGTTCAAGAAAATTCTTTCCTACCTCATCCACACGACGAAACAGATATATGAGGCAATTACAGTTTTTGTGGCTTATACAAAAGAAAGTGAGCGGGAGACGATTGGAGAAGCACTATCCCTGAGTTGTATCAATTAATCACTAAGTGGGATTCCTAGCCCTCTGGTAAATCGGGAGAATTGGCAGGCCACGCATTAGCTAAGCATGGAGGAGATATTGTAGTACCAGGAGCTATTGCAAAAGTTGCCAGTAAGAGCGTAAAAAGTGCAAGAGAGCTTGCGGCCGTTTGTAAAAAGATCAAAATGGCAAATGAAACCCATGTCCTAGAAGCTATAGCAGAAGTTGGAAGCGGTGCTAAAGTGAAACAGCTCTTTCAACAAGGCCAAAAAATCTCATAGTCTGCTGATGTCCTAAAGCTTAGTCAGCGAGAAATTATCCTATCTAAACTTAACAAAGAAAAATCTTCATACATATATACAAATCCGCTTTTCGAAAGAGCAAATTCTGGAGGTAAATATAGCGGTCAATTAAAATCCTTTTTCAATCAAAACCCTAGACAATTTAAGAAATCTATAAAATCATTTGATAAATTAATTACAGAACATAGAAGATGGATTGAAAAGCCTAAAACAAAGTTAAAAACTGGAAAGGTTTATCTGAAACACGGAAATTAAATTTGATTCGTCATTGGAAAAATGATATCGAGAGAGCGAAAGAGTACAGATCTCTTGCAAAACAGGTATATAGAATGAAAACTGGAGGC
>JAJFML010000198.1 GCA_021772195.1 Chlamydiota bacterium
GCCAATTTTCCTGATTAAAGGTGGTACATTTTTTTTTCCAAGATTCAATAGTGTTATTTTTAAGAGAAAAGGTCATTTTTTGGGGATGAAAAATAAAAGCGTGTGTAGGAGAGCTCATCAAAAGATCGGGATAATCCAGACTCTGAGCTAATAAAAACTTGAATAGCTCTTCATCGGAATGAGGTTCAATAGAGACGCAAGTGAGATTTGCATCTCTTCGATAGTACGTTTTCAATAAGGGAACCATCGTTCCACCAGCAGTATAGCTCCAAGGGGTTTTTCCCCTTTTTTTAATCTCTTCAATAGATGTTTCTTGTGTTGCGGCTTTTTGTCCTATTGCCATTCTTCTTAAAGCACCCTCAAGAAAAAGATCAGACTCAATAAAACGTATTTGATCAAGGAAAAGACCTGCAAGCTCATCTACAACTTCATTGAATGGGCAGTTATTTAGAATTTCACTCTCGATTGCAACTAAAAATTCTCTTAATGCCTTGATATACCCTTCTGCATCATAAATCAGGGTCCAGCTACTCGGATCATCTCTTCCATGTTTATAAACAAGCCTAAATCCAGCAGGGCTATCGCTAAATTCTGTGCTAGTAACAGTTAGCATCTCAGGATCATAGAGCTCCTGAAAATAGACCGGAAAGAGCTCCAGATAAAGCTCAATTAAATAGGAGAAAAGCTTTGCGTACTCCTCAGCCTTCATTATGACTTTATCTCTTTCTGATTTCACCATTTTCCACTTCAGCTCAGCCTGAGAGAGTTCCCTTACAAGAAAAGATTGTCTATTGGCATCTAGATTGGTAGAAACCATTCCTTGAAACATTCGTACGTTGTCATATTCTTGATTGGATTCATCATGTAAAGCCATCACTTTATCATTTGTAATTTTCAACCGTTCATCAATCAGGTTGTAGAGAAAACTCCCAAGACCTTCCTCTTTGATATCGAAACCAAGGCTTACAAAGAGATTCCATTTTGCAAAATCGACCTTTACATCTGCAAAAGAGGCTAGAGTAAATTCCCACGATTTCAATAGAGGATTTTCTGTCATTCTACTAAAGGCGCTTAAGGCTTTTAGATGCTCCTTTTCATATTCTTGAACCTTCCTAGAGATCTCAGAGGTTCCAAAACCTTGAAAATGCAAGTCTTGAGATATAACGCGAGATTTTTCTAATTTCTTCTCCTTCTCAATTATTTCCCTATTAATGCCATATTTTCTCATCAAAGTTTTCTCTAAAAGCTCTTTAACATTTGAAAAAGCACCTTGCGCTTGAGTGAGAATTTGGTCCAACTGTAGAACTTTTGCTCTCAAGGCTATGTTACTATCAATCAAGTGACATGCTTCAAAAGCGCTGAGAATACTCGGATTGAATTTGAGACTTTCCTGAGACGGCAAAGGTCTTGTAAGATCCCCAATACCAGAGCTTAGAGAGAGGGGCACTGAAAAGCTCTTTCCAGAAACTATCCTCTCTAGCTTACCCTTATCCAAAAGATCGAGCATATCCTTCAAAAAAAGCTCAACCTGACACTTCTGAATTAAGATGGCGGGAGCACTAGCAAAACAAGATCCAATATTTTGTCTGAGCGGGGTGAGTATAGCTGAGAGCACAGCCCTTCTAATATGATAGCTTTCTAGTTTCTTATCTTTTTCAAGTTTTAGAGTTTGTCTAATGATATGAGACGCTTGGAAGTGAGAGAGGGGAGGTCTAAAATGTATAAAAATTTTCTGTATTTCTTGTGACTTCAAAAGCTTCAATATTTTTTGAATATGCCCAAAAATTAGAGAGTCATTTTCTCGAAATGGACCTAATATATGGCCTTTTCTAGATAGGAATTCCTCTAATTGAGCTAAAAGTTTTTCTTTGAAATTCCCATTTTCATCGATCAGCAGCTCAGATAAAAGAGTGCCGTAAAACTGCGCTCTAAAGCGAATACCTTCCTGAAACTTCGATTTTTCATAGAGATTTGAAAGCTCACTCTCTTCTTTCAAGTGAAACAGCTTTGAGGGAAGATCTCTACTCTCTAAAAGAATTTTTTGAAAAATTTTTGTAAAACTTTCCATCCGATAACAGGTTTCACCTTTTTCTTTATAGTGTTCTTTTGTAAAATGCTATACACATTCCAATTCAAAAATTGAGTGTTTGATAAGAAGGTTCCTCAGTTTTTTTATATTTGAAAGGTATCAGTGTTTATAGACACGGTGCCTTTAAAATAGGTGAAAAATGAGAAAAAACCGACGCAGTCAAAACCCAATTCTTGATCCGGAATATGTATAACATACTTAACATACAACATTTGGTCAAAATGCTCATCAAAGTCAACAACAAAAAGTCTGTCGAATTACCTGAAGGCAGCACACTATCGGATCTCATTGAAAAGTTAAACCTAACCGCTCCCGATCAAGCAGTGGGCGCCGAAATCAATGGAACACTTAAAGATTTCAACCATCCTCTATTCGATCGAGATGAAGTGATGATTTGGGGCTTTGACGATCCTAAAGGAAAAGAAATTTTTTGGCATACTTCTGCTCATGTCCTAGCTCAAGCTGTATTGAGATTATGGCCCGAGGCAGAGCCAACCATAGGACCTCCCATTGAAAATGGCTTTTATTACGATTTTGCCAACCTTGAAGTATCTGACCAAGATTTTGATAAGATAGAGAAAGAAGTCGAAAAAATATTAAAAGAAAATGCCCGCCCTATCAGGCAGGAGTTTAGCTCAAAGCAAGAAGCTATCTCTGCATTTCCAAAAAATAAATATAAAAAAGAACTAATCGAAAGCTTTGACGAGGCTCCCATCTCTGCCTATACGCAAGGTGAGTTTTTTGATCTTTGTAGGGGCCCCCATCTTCCTTATTTAGGAAAGATCAAAGCCTTTAAAGTATTAAAAACTTCGGGCGCATACTGGAGAGGTGATTCAAAAAATGAAATGCTGACTCGTATATATGCAACCTCTTTTCCAGACAAGAAAAGCTTAAAAACCTACATCCATACTTTAGAAGAGGCAAAAAAGAGAGATCACAAGATCTTAGGACCTAAGCTCGACCTATTCTCCCTTAAAGAAGAAGCTCCTGGAATGCCCTTTATCCATCCTAAAGGTTTAATTATCTGGAACAACCTTCTTGAATTCTTGAGGACAAACTTAACCAAAGCCAACTATCAAGAAATTAAAACTCCCATGATGATGACAAAAGACCTTTGGGTAAGATCCGGCCACTGGGAGCATTATCGAGAAAACATGTATACATCCCAGATTGAAGAAAGAGAGTTTGCTATAAAGCCAATGAACTGCCCTGGATGCATGCTTTACTACAAATCTCGCGTACATAGTTACAGAGATCTGCCATTGAGGGTAGGCGAAATTGGTCATGTTCATCGATATGAGCCTTCAGGATCTTTAAATGGTCTTTTCCGCGTTAGGGCTTTTCATCAAGACGATG
>JAJFML010000199.1 GCA_021772195.1 Chlamydiota bacterium
CTTCTGCTTCAACATCAAAATAAATGGGAAATTTACTCATATAATATCTCCTGTAAGTACTTTACATATGTTAGAGGATTCATCAATAGATGTGAACCGAAAATAATTGACGAGATCTACCTAAAAAAGGTTTAATTGGAACCTCTTATCTTGGAGGTAAAGGATGAACAGATTTGATAAATTAATTTTTGATCAAGAGGCCTCTTCTCTCATTTTTCAAACGATCGATTCTCCAGGAATGTTATTGTTTACTTCAAATATTCGGCCTCAAAATATTATTTCAAGGCCGAACGTCAAACAATTTTCATCTGGCTTTTCGATGAGCTTTGATAGACAAAGACCCAAAAACTAACTTCCTGTCTCGCCTGTACGGCCAGTAGGCCCTTCAGCCTCTTCTAGTATGAGCGCACTATCGATGCGGTGGTTTAAATTCACAATTTTTTGTGGAAAAAATGTGTAGGTAAACATGTACAGGGGAATAAATCCATTGATCACGCCTTCTTTAGCAAAATAAAAGAGATGTGAGCAGCCTAGATCAAAGTGCTCGCCGGGTTGATAGCCACCAATAGTTCTACCAATAATCCTTGATAACATACCCATCGTAAAATAGGTTGTTAAAACAATCGGGTGGTAGATGATTCCTAGTGTTGTGAAGAGAGGGAGAGCTACAAGAGCTACTAACCTAGCGGTTGCTTTGACTGTATATAAGATTTTTCCATCTTCGCCCCCCTCAGATGGATGCATCTTCAGAGCGTTGTTTATCATCAAAAAATTAGTTGATCCTACATTTGTAGGAAATATACCTATACCATTCATAGAGAGATACTCCTTTGGTTATATAGTTTTATTTTGCTCCAGCACCTGGAAAGTGCTCTTCATCAAAAAATCTTGTGTTAGCATCAATTAGTTGATTAATTAGTTGATTTGCAGATAGAACGCGTTCTGGGAAGAGAATATAGATGATTCCAACAAGATAGTGTAGACCCGTTACAGCTCCATCTTTAACAGCAAAACAAAAGTGTTTTTTAGCGAGTGTGTAATGTTGGTTGGAACTCAATTTCAGGACAGGTTTAACTGTCACTTTTGCTAAAAGATAGGCTCCATAGTGTGCGCTTGCAATGCAGAAATTAAGGGCTAAGCCAATATGTGTGATGGTGCGCAAGGCAACTGAGGTAATCATTCTCGCAGCAAACTGGATATAGCCACTTGTTCCACCTGGTTCTCTAGGATCGGGATGAAATTCCATATGTTGATTAAAATTTATAAGAAGGTCTGAGCCAGAGATTTGGGGAAAAATAGAGTGTGCCATGGAAACCTCTCAGAGTTATATTGGTTAAAATTGGAGTAAAGATAAGGTGCTGTTAAGAATAAAACAAGAGAAAAAAAAGAAAAGTTTATAAGTGGTAGTTTTTAGCAAGCTTCTTGAATGCTTTACACTCTTGGAGGATCCACTCTTCATCTTTGCCTAGCTCTTTTGCCATGATTTTAGCTGCTATTTCTGCAATTTCTATGCTTGCTTTTGCGTTTAGGAAGAGTGATCTCGTTCTTCGAGCTAAAATATCTTCTAGATGAATTGCCATCTCATGCTTTACAGCCCAAATAACCTCTACAGGTAGATAGGTGAGATCGGGATGCATAGGTTCATTTAAATTGGGATTATCATTCATAAGAGAAGTGAGTTCCCTAGCATCAGAGCCGTAGACACACCAAGAGTCTATTTCATGCACATCTTCTAGGTAACCATGTAGCTTTAGGTTTTCGGTAATGCAAGATTGTTCATCTAATTCAAAAAGATCAATAGCTCTATCTATAACATCTTCTGCCATCTTTCGGTAGGTTGTCCACTTTCCTCCGCAAATAGAGAGCAGTTTTGAGTCAGATGCAAAAATAACATGATCTCTAGAGACTTTTGATGAAGCTTGATCGGTAGATGTTTTAACAAGAGGCCTGATTCCTGAAAAAACGCTTAGCACATCTTCTCTTTTAGGATCTTTGATAAGGTATTTGCCCGCATGTTCTAAGAGAAATTCGATCTCTTCTTCAAAGGGTTTTGGCTCAAGCATAGGCTTATCGATATTTAGGTCTGTGGTCCCGACTACAAGGTGGTTTTTCCAAGGAACAATGAATAATACTCTTCCATCATCGGTGTGAGGTACCATGATAGCTGTATTACTTTTCATAAATGATCGATCTAATATGATATGAGAGCCTTGAGAGGTTAAGATTCTTTTTTCAGCTTCTTTCTCATCCATCTTTCGAATCTCATCAGAAAAAATCCCGCAAGCATTGATGACGCCTTTTGCCTTAATTTGGTACTTTTTATGCGTTTCAGAACACACCGCCTCTACTCCAGAAATCATGCCGCGCTCTTTTAACATACCCGTCACGGGCATATAGTTAATCAATATGCCGTTATGATCTGCACAGGTTCTTGCCAGCGTAATTGCTAACCTTGAGTCATCAAATTGACCATCGAAGTAGATTGTACCGCCACGAAGGTCCTTCTCTTCGAGGGAGGGGATTTTTGCTAGCGTCTCTTCTTTTGAAAGAGATCTGGATTTTGCAATGCCAAGATCTCCTGCTAGCAGATCATAAACTTTAAGGCCGATGCCGTAGAATGGCCCTTCCCACCATTGATAGTTGGGAACAAGAAATTCTCTGTGGCCGATGAGATGAGGGGCATTCTTATAGAGGAGGCCTCTTTCTTTTAAGGCTTCTGTAACAAGATTTATATTTCCCTGTTTTAAATATCTCAGTCCGCCATGAATGAGTTTCGTGCTTCTAGATGAGGTGCCTTTTGCAAAATCATGTGCTTCTAATAAAAGCGTTTTATAACCTCTTGATGCAGCGTCAACGGCAGCGCCAAGCCCAGTTGCACCCCCGCCAATAATAATGAGATCCCATTTGTCGGTCTCATCTAGGCTTTTAATCATCTCATTTCGATTCATAGTTCAATCTCTTCTGCTAGTTGGTTGCAATGGATAGCTTTTTGCCAATTTTTTCGCTGTCTTAAAAGCTCATCTTTCTCCATATTTGGGGAGAAGATTTTCTCTAATTTCCAAAGTTGTGTGATTTCATCCAGAGACTTCCAATAGCCTACGCTTAGCCCGGCTAAAAAAGCGGCTCCATATGCCGTTGTCTCTTGCACTGTAGGTTTTTCAATCTCTGTTTCGATTAAATCCGCTTGAAATTGAAGTAGAAGCTCGGAATTTGATAATCCACCATCTACGCGGACGCTTTTCGGATATAAACCGGTATCCTCTTTCATCGCATGAAAAAGATCCATTGTTTGAAATCCTATTCCTTCAATTGCTGAACGGATAAGGTGCGCCCTTTTAGTTCCTCTTGTGATTCCCAAAATCATACCTCTTGCGCTGGGGTCCCAGTGCGGCGCTCCGAGTCCTGTAAGAGCGGGTATGAAATAGATGCCGTCTGTGCTTTTTACACTGGATGCTAGCTCATCTGCCTCTTTTGGAGATGAGACTATTCCCATAGAAATGAGCCATTCTATGACAGTTCCAGCATTAAAAACGCTCCCTTCTAATGCGTAGTATGTTTTTCCTGCAATTTTCCATGCAATAGAAGTTAAGAGTTGATTTTTGGAAAAGAGAGGTTTTTCGCCTAACTGCATGAGCATAAAGCAGCCCGTACCATAGGTGATCTTGACATCACCTTTTAAATGCCCCCCTTGAGCAAATAATGCGGCGCTCTGATCACCTGCGATTCCAGAAATAGGAATAGGCGTACCGAATAAAGATGTTTCTCCATAGATTTCAGAAGAGCTTTTTACACATCCTAACATTCTTTTGGGGATATTAAATATTTCAAGAAGCTCTTCGTCCCAAGACTGCGAGTGTATGTTGAAGAGTAGAGTTCTAGATGCATTGCTCACATCCGTTACATGGACTTTTCCCTCAGTTAGATTCCAGATAAGCCAGCTATCGATTGTCCCACAAATAAGATTTTCATTATCTCTAGATCCTGGATGGTTGTCTAAAATCCAGCTAAGTTTTGTGGCACTAAAGTAGGGATCTATTAGCAGGCCTGTTTTTTCGCGAAAAATCTCTTCTTTATCTTTGAGAGCTCTGCATTGGGGGGCTGTCCTGCGATCTTGCCAAACGATGGCATTCATCAGGGGTTTTCCGTTTGTTTTGTCCCAAACAACAATCGTCTCTCTTTGGTTAGTAATCCCAATTCCTGCAATATCGTTAGCTGTCAGCGATGCTTCTTTCAGAGCATTTTTTACGCATGCTAGTTGTGATTCATAGATTTCGATGGCGTCATGTTCAACTAGAGCAGGTTTTGGAAAAATTTGTTTAAATTTTTTAGAGGCGCTTCCTATTTTTTTGCCCATGTTGTCAATGATGAGCGCTCTTGAGCTGGTCGTGCCTTGATCTATTGCTAGAATATATTTCATATTTTAATCATGTATCATCAAGTGATAATTTTACACAAAGTCTCTATTGCAATAATCCTTTGTGATTGCGGATAAAAAATAATTGAGATATGAAAATCTTATAGATAATTTTCAAATAAAATCACAATTTCCTATAATAGGTGTTATGAAAGAGTTTTTCAAAAAATTGAATATTAACTATTCCGATTCACTTCAGTTTGAAAAATCGACTGTTAAGGAAAAAGTCTTAAAAGCTTGGAAAAAGAACAAGGATCCTGCCAATAAATGGTTAGGAGAGTGCTTTGAAGATGAGCTCAAAGAGAAAAAACACCCAAAA
>JAJFML010000200.1 GCA_021772195.1 Chlamydiota bacterium
TTTTTCATAAGAAGCTGAATTGTAGAATCTGACAAGCAGGTGCCATAAATGTACACCACATCAGCCTCGCTGATATCCACAGCTAAAAAATCAGCTTCCAGGAAGTCTGCCCTCTCTATCCTCAAAATATTGCGGATAAACCTAGATTTTTTCACAAAAGTGCTAACCCAATCTACTCCAATTACCTTGCAGCCATATCTCTCAGCTAAAAAAAGGGCTCCTCTTCCCCTTCCTGATCCAAGTTCAAAAAATGTTTTATCAGAGTTTAAGGATGAAAACTGTGCAATTTGGTCATAGAGAGTAAGTGGTGTCTCTCCGTAGACATTCTTCTCTTCCCGTCTTTTCGCTATTTGAAAGGGGTTTTGAAAGAAGTAGGTGAAAAACAAGAGGCTATCGAGCGCAAAAAGCCTTAAATTATAAAAATTTTTAATTACTTTTATCTGCTCTAAAAATTGAAAGCGTTTTACGGAAAAAAAGGTCGGCATCATACTGGCCATTTTAAGGATTTTGACATTTTATTTCAGATAAAAAATTAGATAGATGATAGGGAGAAATTATGTTATGATTTCTATTATGAATAGAGAAAGTCTAACCAAATACCCTGAAGGAAGTTTGCGCGAGCTTTGGCATATTTCCATGCCTCTAATGATCTCAGCTTTAGCTAGTTTGATGATGATCTTTGTCGATCTCATGTTTCTATCAAGATATTCTCTCGATTCCCTAAATGCGGCTGTTAATGCGGGGACACTTGCGTGGGCATTTTTTGGGGGAATTGGAATGCTGACAGCTATGAGCGGCGTCTTTGTTTCCCAATACAACGGCGCAAAAGAGTATGCAAAGATAGGCACACCTGTCTGGCAGATGATCTGGCTTGCACTTATCTCCATTGCCTTTTTCTTGCCTCTTGCACTTTTTGTAGCTCCTCTCATCTACTCAAACTCCCCCTATGGTTCTTTGCAGATTCAGTATTTTAGTACGCTCATGTTTTTTGGACCTTTCTACTCCCTTATGACCGGCTTATCTGGCTTCTATATTGGTAGAGGAAAAACGCGCGTTCTCATTTTAATCGCAGTTCTAGCAAATGCTATTAATGTCTTTCTCGATTGGATCTTCATTTTTGGAATTGAAGGTGTATTTCCTGAGATGGGTATTAAAGGCGCTGCAATTGCAACTTCTATCGGCTATATCTTTCAAGCCATAGCTCTTTTGTACCTCTTTCTTAGAAAGAGAAATCGGGAGCAATTTGGAACCTCCAACTATAGATTTCACCTGCCTACTTTAAAAAAGTGTCTAAGAGTTGGGCTACCTCAATCGGTTTTCTATATGGTTGAAATCATCGGTTTTGCGGTCTTCTATGAGCTGATGACATCGCTTGGCTCGCTACACATTACTGTATCTAGCATTTGCCAGAGCATTATGATTCTTCTATTTTTCTTTTTAGATGGACTTAACAAGGGTGTTACAACCATTGCCGGAAATCTGATTGGCGCAAAAAAGCTCGATTACATTAAAAGGCTTCTAAAATCGGCCCTCAAAATGCAAGTCCTCTTTTCCGCTGCCATTTTGCTCTTTTTTGTGATCGATACAGAGAGCATCCTTTCTCTCTTTTTTCCTAACGAATTTAGTAAATCGGGACTCTTTGCAAACCATTCCAATTATAAAATGCTCGAACTCTCACTCTTCTTCTCTTTCTTTTATTTGACATTCGAAGGAATAAGATGGATCTATTCAGGTGTACTAGTTGCAGCAGGAGATACGATGTTTCTTCTCATCGCAGGGTCACTGAGCGTGTGGGGCATGTATATCCTGCCTGTCTATTTAATCACGGTTAGGAACAACCTGCCCGTTACAAGCGCTTGGCTAATTGGTATGATCTATACTATTTTAGCCTATGGGATCTATGCCGCTAGATACTTTTCAGGAAAGTGGAAAGAGAAGAGCATCTTACCTGTAGAAGAGAAAAGCTTTACGTCAGAAGAAGCATAGATTCTTACCTTATAAAAGTCTCAAGATTAGAAAAAATTGATTGGTTTCATATAAATAAACTGATAGATCCCAAAAGCAAACAGCTTTTGGTTTTTAGTAGCAAGTAAAGGGAGATTTTTTGCTATGCCCTCTTCTATGATTAGAGAGCCACTTACCAAATATCCAGAGGGCAGTCTGCGTGAGCTTTGGCATATTTCGATGCCGCTAATGCTCTCATCTTTAGCTAGTCTGATGATGATCTTTGTTGATCGCATGTTTCTTGCTAGATACTCTCTAAATGCCCTGAATGCAGCAGTCAATGCAGGCACACTTGCATGGGTCTTTTTTGGAGGATTTGGGATGTTGACTGCTATGGGTGATGTTCTTGTCTCTCAATATAATGGCGCCAAAGAATACACAAAAATTGGAACGCCTATTTGGCAGATGATCTGGGTTGCTGCCTTTTCCACTGTTTTTTTTATACCTCTCGCACTATTTGTAGCTCCTCTCATCTACTCAAACTCTCTCTATGGCTCTTTGCAGATTCAATATTTTCAAATTCTCATGATTTTTGCTCCTTTCTATGTTCTAATGACCAGCCTGTCTGGTTTCTATGTAGGAAGAGGAAAAACGCGCGTTCTTATTTTAATTGCAATTTTGGCTAATGCAATTAATGGCATTCTTGATTGGATTTTTATCTTTGGGATAGAGGGTGTCTTCCCTGAAATGGGCATTAAAGGGGCTGCTATTGCTACCTCTCTTGGCTATGTCTTTGAAGCATTAGCTCTTTTCTACCTCTTTCTTCGTAAGAAAAATCGTCAACGATTTGGAACGACCAATTTTATGATTCACCTACCAACATTAAAAAAATGTCTTCGTTTGGGGCTTCCTCAATCGATCTTTTACATGCTTGAACTGATTGCTTTTACAGTATTTTATGAACTTATGACATCACTTAGCTCTCTTCATATTACAGTATCTAGCATCTGTCAGAGTTTGATGATCCTTCTCTACTTCTTTATCGATGGAATCTATAAAGGAGTCTCGTCCATTGCTGGCAATATGATCGGTGCAAAAGGAGATGGTTTCATTCAAAAACTATTAAAATCTGCTTTAATAATGCAAATACTCTTTTCTCTGGTTATTTTACTTTTTTTTGTGATCGATACAAGATGGATTCTAACCCTAATTTTTCCAACTGAATTCAGCGAAACGGGCCTATTTATGGAGAGCTCAAATTATAAACTGTTAAAACTCTCGTTAATTTTTGCTTTCTTTAACCTTACATTTGAAGGCATGAGATGGATCTATTCAAGCGTTCTAGTTGCAGCAGGTGATACGCTATTTCTTCTCATTGCTGGAACGTTAAGTGTCTGGGGTATGTTTATCCTACCCGTCTATTTAATCACTGTTAGGTATAATCTACCCATTACAAGCGCTTGGCTAATCGGTATGATCTACTCTTTTCTTTGCTATGGAATCTATGCAGCTAGGTACTCATCTGGAAAGTGGAAAGAAAATGGCCTTCTACTTGCTGAAGAAGCATAAGGGTTTACTATCTGTGATTTCAGGATCACCAAAA
>JAJFML010000003.1 GCA_021772195.1 Chlamydiota bacterium
TCAGCCTGAAGGGCTAATGCTCTAGTTGTCAAAATAACCCTGAAATCCTGATCTATTCCGATCTGAGCGGTCTCATTTCCCCTCAAAACCCCAACAAAAAGTAGAAGAAAAAGTGCAATGCGTAACATGAGCTCAAATATATAGCATTTGAGCCATTAACTCACACTAATTTTTTTACAATAACTTGTAATTAAATATTTAAATTGATATAATATTAATGAAAAAACCTAAATAAAGTAAATAAAATGGCAGCAATTAGTAACTTACCAGATCTACCCAGAGCCTTGGAAATGACCTATTTCCGCGATGAAAAGAGCCTTCATATTGCGAAAGTGTCTGCAGTAACGGAAGTTGTCACAAGCGAAAAACGCGAAATATTTGACCGCGTAGACAGCTGCAAAGGCCTTACCTGGAAAAATTTCGAATGGTGGAAGAATAAATTCTGGAGAAAATACAACGTCTCTCACATTTCCGGTGATATCGCTAACTTCGGCTATCTAGGTTTAGAGGGAGCTAAAGGCGTCTCTCACGCAGCCGCTCTTTCTCATGGTGTAGCACAAGCAGTTTTTGGCTTTGGTATCGCAGCTGGTGCTTTGAATATCACAGCAGGGATAAGCTGCATGTATGAAGGAATAATTGCATACAGAAATGGCGATAAAAAGAAAGGAATATTGCAAATAGGTTTTGGTGTACTTTTTGTTTTTCTTGGTATCTTAATGATCTTAAAAACAGTTGGAGCAGCAGGAGCTCTTGCGGCTAACCCTTTTATCATTCCCGCTCTGTTTCTTATTCCAACTCTTTTTATGGCTATTGATGTCATTCCTAGGCTATTTGCAATTAGAAATAGTAGTGACCAAGCCAGCCAGATTAAGCCCGATGAGATTCTTAAAAGCATAGAAAAGGGTGTTGCTACAGATAGGATCTTAAAAGACCTATTAAATAGACTAGGCGTTAAGCTGCCAGACGTAGGTGTCAATACAGATATGCTCGTAAAACATTTAAGTAAAAAAATGCAAGAGTTCCAAAAGAATATGGGTGTGCTAGCTGCAATGGACACATTTGAGCTTATTCACCTTCTTCTAAAAAAGAAAAATAACGCCAATCCTCAGGAAAATCTAGACATCCAGATCAACAATAAGATCAAATCACTAAAAGAAAATATAGCTAGATGGAACAAAATCTTAAAAGTACGTTTCGCTCAACAAGTCCTCAATATTTTGGCTTTTATTGGCGGAGCTATTGTTCTAGGGACAGGTAGCGCCTCTAGAGCAGGAACCATGATCAATGCAGGAACAAACTTTGCGATGACCGGTGCTAACTTCATTCCCTTCGTAATGGATTCATTCTATCATTATGAGAGAAATGGACCCGTTGAAGTCAGCAAAATTGATGAGAGAGAAGCCTCTAGAATAGCAAAGGGAAAAATTGCAACATTTCAACTTCAAGAAAATCCAGCTGAAAAAGCATCAGACTGGAAACTCCCTTGTGCTATTCTCTAAAATAAGAAGCTCAAATAGAGACCAAAGATATTCTGACGCCTGAAATGCCCATCAATTTTCAGATGTCTCAATCGATAATAGAGGTCGATATCAATCCAGTTATCTGGCGAAAACACCATACCAATAGTAGCTCTATTCTGAGAAAAACCCCTTCCCTGTAAAATGAAAACCTCATCTTCTAGAAAAGGCCTTATTCTCAAACGATCAAATTTTATCCGATAACTAATTCTTAGGCGGTTTCGATAGAGCCATTTATTACTCCCTTTTTCTCTAATAAGATACTGAACGCGGTTTCGATCTGAGATGCCAAAGCCATTAAATACCCAGATTCCCTTCAGGTCCAACATGGGACTATCGACTTGCCTCCACTTAGATCCTTTTAAGGTGTTTTAACAGCAAATACTCCAGCGTAGCTTGACCGTATAGCAAGAAGGGTTCGCTGACATCGTTGCCTATTCTCAGCTCACTCTCTAATTTAAGAGCTAGCTGATCTATTAGCTGGATCCTACTATGAACACATGTCCAAAGCTGATAGTCTCCTCTTTTATTGACAGAGGAAAACGCGCTTGCAGCAAAAATTAGTATGAATAGGGGCTTTTTCATTGCTTTCCTCAAAAAATGTTTTTATATCTAGAGTATATGGAAAATGCTGAATTTCGATTTTTTGATAAGAAAAAGATCTATTATCTCTTTCTGACAATCGCTCTCTTATTAGGAACTCATTTTCTTCTACCGCCTGAGTATAACTCGGCTGAGAGAATCACGATTCTTGTCTTTATTTTTGCTGCTTGCTTTTGGGTTTTTGAGATCATTCCTCTCTTTGCAACTTCATTATGTGTCATCTTGCTTCTCACCTTCTTTCTCACAAAGCCCGGAGGACCTCTCGGCTTAGATCAAGGCGGCTTTAAAATCTTTTTCGTCTCCTTTTCGAGCCCTGTAATTATGCTCTTTTTAGGAGGTTTTGTCTTAGGAACCGCTATAAAGAAGCATCATGTAGGGATCTACCTTACCGAAAAATTCATCAATCGTCTGGGAAATAAACCAATTGCAGTTTTTACGGGCCTTACCCTTTTAAGCGCCTTTTTTTCGATGTGGATCTCAACTACAGCCGCAACCGCTCTTTTACTCTCCCTTTTCATTCCGGTGATAGAACAAATTGATAAGGAAGACCCCTTTAGAAAAGCTCTCCTACTAACAGTCTGCTTTAGTGCAAATATTGGGGGAATCATAACACCGATTGCATCTCCCTCAAATGCTCTTGCAATTGGTGTACTTGCGGAACAAGGCATAAAGGTGAACTTTTTAAGTTGGATGATTAAAGCCCTGCCTATTGCATTCATCCTACTTCTCATCTCCGGAACGCTTCTCTATTGGTTCTACCGCCCTAAAAAAAAAGAGATTAAGATCTCATTTCCCGACATGGTCGCAATAGATAGGCGAGGAATAATGGTGATTATAATCGCCCTTCTAATGATTGGACTTTGGCTCACAACTCCTTTTCACAAAGTGCCTGCAGCTATGACATCTCTCCTTGGAGTCGGGATTTTTGCAGCAAGCAAGTTAATCGATAGCAAAGATATTCGAAATCTTAAATGGGATATTCTCATCTTGATGTGGGGAGCGCTTGCGCTAGGAGATGCCGTCGGTGAAAGTGGCGTCATCGAGCACCTCTTTCATATCTCTTCTAGTTTCACTCCCAACCTGGGCTCGATTGCTTTTCTTTGCGCTCTCACTATCATCATCTCCTCTCTTATAAGCAGCACGGCCACAGCCAGTCTTCTTTTGCCCATTGCAATGACCTTCGGCGGTGAGTGGAAAATCTATCTAGTGATGCTCATTGCCATTTGCAGCTCCTTTTCCTTTGCACTCCCTGTTTCCACACCTTCCAATGCTCACGTCTACTCATTCGGTGAGCTCCAAATCACTGATATGCTAAAGCCTGGCATCATTCTCAGCGTCATCAGCCTAATAGTGGCACTACTATTTTTCAGGTAAATTAAAATTTTAATTGACAATTTTTTCAAATAATTGCAAACTAAAAATCGAGGAACGGTTCGTTAAGGTTAAATATGTTTTACGAAATATGCTTTATTATTATTACCCTTTCGATCGTCATTCTGACGACTGTTGTAACAACTGCGGTATTTAAATCTGCAGATGCCGTAACAGACGCCAAGAAGACGATGAAAAAGGCTGGTGAAGACATCCAAGAGATTTCAGAGGAAGGGATCAAACTTCTCAGAAATATCGACGACTTAACAGAGGATCTTAGGGAGAAGTCGGAATCGCTCGATTTTATCTTTAAGCCTCTACATGCACTCAATGAAGAGTGCAGCACAGAGATTGAAAAAGTTAAAAAAAATGATTACGAGGATGTAGCCCAGGTTTTGGAACTAGTTACTAGCGGGATTGTTCTCTTCAACAAAATTAAAGGGGGATTTAGGAATCATGGCAAATTTAGATAAGAACTCAAAAAACATGCTCGTAGGAGCTATTCTTGGCGGAGCTACAGGGTTATGTGCTGCAAGCGCTCTCTTTGCCTCCATGAAAAAGAAAGAAGAAAACGAAGAGATAACTAGCGCATCTGCTGTAGGAGAGATGGAAGAGATGCTCTCAGAGGTGGAGAAATTCCTATCTCAACACAATTTAAAGACGCCAGCAGAGTTTGCTCGCAAAACTGAGAAAACATTGAAGAAGAATGAGAGTAAGATCTCAAGCATGATGGATGTGGTCTCCGCAGGCTTTCATCTATGGAATTCATTTAAAAGATAAACATAAAAGGGAGAATATTATGTTTAAGAAAGAAACTCCGCCAAACAGAAATTTTCTAGTTGGCATCTTAGTAGGAAGCACTCTTGGTGCATCTAGCGCTCTTTGGTCAGGTACCAAACAGTGCAAAAAAGTACAAAAAGAGATCCTAAAAAAATACAATGCTTTCAAAAAAGAAGCAGAAGCTCTTGTAAAGCCTATTGCTAAAAAGGCTCAAAAAGAAGTTGTAAAGCCTCTTGCAAAAAAGAGAAAAGCAGCTTTAAAAACAGCTTCTAAAACTAGAAAGAAAGTTGTGAAAAGAGCTAAATCTGCTACTCGTAGAAGATAGGCTTTAAAGCATAAACAGCATGATCAGCGCCAGCACGCTCATGCCGATATCTTCTGTAAGCGTTACAGTAGATAGTGGCACGTCTAGCGCTGTTCCCATGCAGGCGCATCTCAAGTCAAGGCCCTCTTTTAAGGCTTTGATGACACCTACTGCTCCAAATACCATCACTACAATTGTGATGATATAAATAAGCGCAGGCTCAAAAAATGAGAGATAGCCTAGTGCAAGACCTAGCTCTATTAAGGGATAGATGTAGGCGTATATGCGGCTTTTTTTAGCTAGGATATCGTACATCTGAAAGCCATCTGCGAATCCTTTTGGATTAAAAAGTTTCAGCAGTGCAAATTGGCTGAGGAAAAATCCCATGAAGTAGTGCATCCATTTCAGATGGCCCCCATTAGTGCCATGCCTAAGTGCAAAAGCTGCAAGCACTGCACTTAAGATGAGCGCAATGAGCGGCCAATATCTGGTTATGGGCTTATTTTCTTCCATATCTCACATATGAGATAAAGAAGAGTACTATTCAAGAAAAAAGGAATATTTTATGGGACACGTGCCTCCCCCATCATCTTCCGGAAATGTCTATCAACCAGGATCCGGCGATAGTTTACAAAACCAGCTCAATAAGCTATATCAAGAATTACACCTTGAAATTGGCAAGTCGATAAATGGAAATCTTTCACCTATTGAATTAAATAAAATAAGATCTCTTGGGGAACAACTTCAAACCTTCCTAGAAAAAAATAAAGACCAGCTCGAGACATTAGCCAAAAATCAAGGTTGGTCAGCTAGTGGCATTGGGTCTTTTTCAAGCTATTTTGACGCTACAATGCACTCCTTAAACAATCTTCTTCAGGGTGAGCCTAGCGATGACGACCTTAAGATGATTGATGAGGGAGCCGATCAAATGAATTATCAAATATCACATCGTCAAGGTTGAAACTTCATTAGAACATCTCGCATGGCTATCCCCGATAATTTCGCAGCTCTCTCGATCTGATCTACCACCTCCTTTTTCATACCAAGCTTCAAAAGCCTTACGCGGGCTGTTTTGAGCAGATTTTTTTGACCGCTTGAAAGAGGTTCATCATAATTTGTTATCACCCCGTCAAAAACTCGGGCAGAATATTTCCCACTAGCTGAGAACATACGAGAAATTGGATCATAGACGCTAAAGATATACATCATAGGCGTTGTGCAATCTGTCACCCTGGCACATGAAAAGTCGATCCCTACATAGAGATTATCCGCCCACTGTTTGGGGTGAATGTGTGATTGAGGCAGACCGCGAAGAGCCTGCAGACATCTCTTCTGCTTGATTTGAGCTTTTGTTAGTGTAGATAAGCTTCGATTTTTCTTCGTCTTCATGCGAGCAGGCGTTGTAGTTACGATGCCTCCTTTGGCAAAAATGCAGCTCTTATCATCTAAATGCTTTTTCAAGCGCCCGCTTTGAATCAGCCTTCTCGACTCTAGCATTTTACCATCTCCTAAAAAAGTAAGATGCCTAAAAAAAGACTTCTCCCCTGGCCTTTTTACAAGAACAGCCGTTAAGGGCTCAGGAAAATAGACGCCGTATGATACTGCTTTGATGATGGCAGCTCTTACAGCCATGTCTAGCCTGACAGCGAGCTTGATTAGAGGGAGCTCTTGCTTTGCTACTTGATATCCAGGCGAAATTACAGAGAAATTTCCTTTTGATAAAATCTTTTCTTCTATCTGGGTAAAAAGCCCTTCTCCAAAGGTGCGAAGGGAGAGAAAATCAGCATCCATCATGGTAAAATAGATCGGAGAACTTGGCGCAACTTTTACAGCATGCTGAACGAACATCCTTGTATATTGGGAATTTTTCACTACCTCTCTGATCCTTTGCATAGAAAGCTGAGACAGGATATCGGGATGAAGGCTCTTTGGCATCTCGAATTTTAACCGAACACTTTCAGCTCTTTCTTTTGAAAGAACTTTTAAAAGCAGAAAGGCCTTTTTCAGAGAATATAGATTGCCATCTGCTGATTGATACCAGTTAGGTTTCCACTTAAAGCCAAAAACTCTACAAACAAGACCTTCTATTTTAGGAAGTCTCCTAATAAAGAAACGAAAGTGTCGATTCAGCTCTGGATCGATTGAATCGATTTGATTAATGCCGATGACTACTGCAAGGCGTCTTTTTCCCATTCTCGCTGAAAGAGGAGCGCTAGTGCTATATGCCTGAGATCTAAGAGCCTTTTGAATACAGGTTATGGCTTGATACCCCTGCTTTTTGAAGGGAAGCATTCCCATGGGAATATTAACAACAAACTGAGGACAGGCCTTTTTCAAGGGCTCAACCATCTGATTGGAAGGGTTCTTGGGTGTATATATTCTGCCCATCAAAGCTTCTGCTTGCCCTTTTGGCCGGTATGGAAAAGCCTTTTCACTTCCATGAACGCAATCAAATAGCCAAGATTGATTTGCTAGCTTCTGTTTTAAATGGTGGTCTAAACTCAAACTCATAGAAAAAGTATACAAACTCTTTACATTATTTTATAGATATGTGATGAGTAAAAAAACTTTATAAAGGTGATATATGAACAAAAAACGTATGATGGGAATTATTTTAACCTGTGCTGGTATTGCAATGCTCTTTTTTTCGAGCTATATCCGATCAGAAGTCCTGGAAGGAAAACAGCAAATTTCTCATGCTCAAAAATCGGTTGATTCTGGGAAAGGTTTATTTAAAGGTCCTTCAAAAGTAGTAGGAGAAGGACTTTTTTCTGGAGCTCAAAGTGAAATTGATAAAGGCAATAGTGATGTTCGATTCTATAGCACACTGGCTCAGTGGTTAAAGATCGGAGGTATCATCTTTATCGTGGGAGGAGTTGTCCTAATTATTTTTGGAAGAAATTCAGCTCAAAAACCGTAAACATTTATATTTAAATATCTACTTTCCTATTGACGGTTTAACTAAATAGAGTTACCATTATGGCGGTTTAAAAAAAAGGTGTAAAACAATGAGTATAAACTGGAAAAGGGTCGATTGGACTAATACTATATTTATTATGGGCTATCATTTAGCCCTTTTGGTAGCTCTTCCCATTTACTTTGCTTATAACACTCCCTCTTCTGGGATCATTATTACTAGTATTGTACTCTTGTTTTTAACAGGAATTGGGATTACTGGTGGATACCACCGCTTATTTTCTCACCAAGCATATAAAACTCATCCTGTAGTTGAGGCGATTATCCTCTTTTTTGGAACAATGGCCTGCGAAGGTAGTGCGATCAAGTGGTCACATGACCACCGCAACCACCATGCGTATGTAGACACAGACAAAGATCCTTACTCTATTAAGAAAGGCTTCATGTTTGCCCACATGTACTGGCTCTTTTATAAAGCCTCTCCAATTGATAAGAAAATTGTTGCAGATCTATTTAGAGATAAACTTCTTGCATTTCAACATCGATACTACGGTTTTTTGATGGTCTTCACAAATGCAATCACTTTCCTCTTCTTTGGTTGGGTATTTAATGATTACTTAGCATCCTTCATCTTTACATGGTGGGCTCGCCTATTCTTGCTTCATCATTTTACATGGTTTATCAATTCACTTGCGCACACTTACGGATCACAAGATTTTAGCAAAGAACACACTGCTGTTGATAATTACCTGATTTCACTTGTTACCTTCGGGGAAGGCTACCACAACTACCACCATACATACGCAAATGATTATAGAAATGGTATCAAATGGTATCATTATGACCCTACCAAGTGGCTTATTTGGACACTTGAAAAACTAGGACTTGCTCATAATATAAAAAAGATTAGCCCGTTTCGAGTTAAAGAGCGCATCGTATTAGAACGCCAAAGAGAGCTTAAAAAAAGATTGAAAAATACGTTCTCAATCGACAGAGAACGTATAGAAAAAGAGATTGAAGAAGCCTCTGAAAGAGTCCTGAATAAACTGAATTCCTTAAAAGAGACAGTCAAATCCTTAAAACCTGAAGTTAATGATACCCCACTAGAGTTATCCACTAAGGTTAAAGAGATGAAAAAATCTTTTAAAGAAGAGTGGCGCAAGTGGGAAGATTTCACAAATACAATTTATAAGAAGTGTCAAACCTCAACATAGAGCACACAATTGTGAATTATTAGCTGATTTTCTAAAAATTAGTTTAAAATGATTAGCAGAAATAAAGTACTTCTATGTATCTTAATAGCGCTCTCCTGCTTTTTTCCTAGTAAACTTCTTTGTTTTTCTTGCGCGTGTGCTCTTAAGACTTTCTCTATCTTTGTACAAAACAGTTCTACAATTATCCCCCATTTCTCAAAAAATGAGGAACTTCTTCTTAGCAATCTAACGAATCAAGTAGCAAACAGACTCCTTAAACAGGCATTTAAAAAGAGAGTAACCTCAACAGAGGCTTGGGAGAACAATAAAGAGCTTCTATCTCAAATACCTACAAAAACCAAAGAAGATTTGACTCTGCTACAATTTCTAGAAAAGAGATGGCTTTCAAAATCAAATGGCTTTTCTCTATTTACAATGAATTTCGTCTACCCCTGTTATGAAATCTATCCGCAGGTCCACCTCAAAACATCACATTCTTACGCAAGAAACCCCGCACTAAAAAAGTCTCGAATTTATTCAGAAATTGCAACTTCTTTGGAAAGCTCGCTCCCCTATTGTCAAAACCACTCTCTCATTTTAACAAGACCTTACGATCTCTCGGAATACCTCCCGGTCAATATACGCACTATCGAAAAAATTGAAGGTGAACCAGTAGGTTGTATTCGTATTCTTCAAGACGACCCTACACACTCCTCTCTCTTAGATTGGATTGGTTCATTTGGGCTCTCTGCTAACCCCATTGAGCTTGATCGAGCACACTTTTCACCTCTTCCTGACCAGAATCATCCACGCTATAAAGTTATTCACATCAAGCGTGAAGCTTTTCTAAAAGAGTTGATGACAATTCCCCTTACAGGGCACGCTAAAAAAGATTTCATGATTGAGGCATCTCTACGTATGATTAATGGCTTATTTTGTACCGTTGATGAAGAGGCGTTCAATGAGATGCGTCTCTCACCCACAAAATCTTCTCTGGTCCAACTATCCCTTTCCAAAATCATTCAAGAATACCGATTAATTAAAAAAGAAGACTCATTCTATAAAACTGCAACTCATCTTGAGAAAATCTATTCCTATTACACAAATCTTCTAGAAATTTTTCCAATTCAATCTCAATTTTCCAAAGCCTACAAAGATAGCTTAAAATGCATACCCTCAACCCTTCTTACTTCTACAAAATGTACGCTTCATTCATCGGGCATGACAAGCCTTCTTGGTATTTTACATGCTGCAAAAAAATCCCTAGGAAGAGATCCCCATATTCTCTA
>JAJFML010000021.1 GCA_021772195.1 Chlamydiota bacterium
AATTTAAGAGCTATAGGTGATATCGATCTTATTGTCTCTCTAGAATTGTGGAATGATCTTGCTGAGAAATACGGCGTGACTGTACAAAACGGAATTAAAAAGATCATATTTCCTGGAGGACTTATTGAAGCTTTTCAGGAAAGTTCATTTAATACTGAATCTTCTGATGACAAAGCGCCCACATTTTCTTCAAGAATTGCTAATGCAGAAATAATCGACTCTCTCCCATTTAATTCCCTAAAAACTGTTCTCTATTTTAAGACCAAAGAACGCCGAAAAAAAGACATAACAGATATAAAACTCATCGAAAAATGGATCGAAAAACAAACTTTGACCTAGCAATGAGCCATCTATTTTAATCGACAAAGTAATGCCTCATTTTCTGATTCATCTGCATAGGCCCGCCTCTTAGTTCTCACATAGTAGGCAAATTTGCTATGGGCATATCCAGCCTCTTTTTCCTGACGAGATGTAAGGTAATAGTGAAAATTTGCGATAAACCTATTTAATCAATATCAATCAAAAGAAACACATAGAATTTCAACCTCATAACCCGTTAGTCTGCATTTCGAAGGCGCTTTTAGATATTTAAGTTTGGGAACATCTGATCAACACATGCATTTCATCTTTCCATAAAATTTAACTCATTTTATGTGCAAATTTAAAACCCCCAAAATTATAACCTTTTCTCAGCTTGTCTCCATGAATGATTTGTAAGCGAGGTGAGAATATGGTCTTCCCAAATTCCATTAATAAATAAATACTCTTTTGCATACCCTTCCTTTTGAAACCCAAGACGATTCAAAAGTTTTTCGCTCCTTTCGTTTGAAGGGATATAATTAGCCATAATCCTGTGCAGATTCTCTTTTTTGAACATATAAGAACAGGCACCTTCTAGAGATTCAGACATAACCCCTTTGCCTTCATATAATTTGTCTATTTTGTACCCCAAATAACAAGCCTGAAAAAATCCTCGAAATATCTGCGTAAAATTACAGATCCCAATGACTGGTCCTTCTAAGGCCTTCCTATCAAATAATAGAAGTCGAATAGATGAACCTCGGGTCTGTTCCTCTAGATATTCAAACACTTTTTTTTCCAAAAATACCAATGAGTCTGAAACAGCTTCTTGAGCAGGAGCATAAAGCGAAAAATGTTCTATATTTGCGACTTCAAAAGCATTAAGCAACTCCGCATCACCTTTAGTTATTGAACGCATCTGCACCCTAGGAGTTGTGAGCTGTATTCCGTTCTTCATAATTCTCTTAAAGCTATTGATAGCTCTCCTCATCGTCTAATGATAATATCCAGGCTCTGAAATTGGTCTCGGAACAATTTAGATCTTTCAACTAAAACTCTCAATAGGAAAGGAAGGCTTAAGGAGAAATTGAATAATTCATGCATTTCATCTTTCCTAAAAATCAGGCAAGGTCATAGGAAAGCTTATAAAACTCAACCTTACTCGCGTCATAAATATAAGAGCGTCTACAAAAACGAAAGATTACAAAGCGATAGCTTACATCACTCGTTGATCAGCACAAAAAGGACATTAGCGCAGCGCTTCCTTCCAGTTTTCCAATTTGACCATTATAAAAATTTCGATTAAATAGAGGTTTGGAGGCAGGGATTTAATTAAACCTAGCCATTGAATGAACACTCTTTTCTACAACCTTTCCCTATTATCTATTTTTCTCTTATCTTCATGTACGAGCTATAAAATCCCCATTGAAACATCTCATCACCCTGCAAACACTAATACTTCTGTCTCTCAAATAGAATTATCCCCCGTTCTTCATATCCCAGAGCCGGAAGAAAACTATGACTGATCACATCAAGAAAAAAGCATTATCTCTTTGTATTACTCTTTCATTATTCTCTTTCTCTAGCTGCGTGAGAGTTGATACTAACACCGAAGAATCTTTCAATGAAATTCAACAAAATATCTCCAGCAAAAGTGGACATAACATCTATTGGAATGGGTCTGAAAATGAGGAAATTTCCTATAAAGAACTTTTAAAAGACGAGCTCACAGAAGAATCGGCTACAACCATTTCTCTTCTAAACAATCCTAAGCTTCAAGCAATTTACGAAACTTTAGGTATTGCTAAGGCAGATCTTGCTCAAGCTGGACTATTAAAAAACCCCATCTTCTCTTTTTCAAATCGATTCCCTATAAATGAGAGTGTCACGGATTTAATCGACTTTTCCCTAATTCAAAATTTCTTAGAGATTTTCTTAATTCCTAAAAAGAAGAAAATGGCAAAAGCAGAGCTAGATGCAACCATTTCTAAAGTTACTGCTCAAATATTAGATGTCATTGCAGAGACAAAAATTGCATTCTACTCACTTCGTGCTGCCAAGGAAATTTGGGAGCTAAAAAAGCAAATTCTTCTTGCAAGTGAGCTGTCCTATGAGGCTGCTAAAAAATTACATGTTGCAGGAAACATGATCGCTTTAGATGTATCTATGCAAAGAGCATTTTATGAGCGAGCAAAAATAGAGCTCTCTTCTTGGGAAATTCGAGTCTTAGAAGCTAGAGAAAACCTAAATAAACTGATGGGGTTGTGGGGAGATGAAATCGGATGGAGCTTTTGCTCTAAAATTCCTAATGCTCCCGAAGTAGAAGCAGATTTTTCAAACATAGAGAATCAAGTCATTTTAAACAGTGTGGATTTAAAAGCTGCTCACTATGAATTACAATCTATTGCAGCAAAATTCGGAATTGACACCTCAAAGTTAATATTTCCGGGATTTGACTTAGGAGTCAGTGCAGAGAGAGAAGAAGGCATATGGTACCTTGGGCCAGCATTTAGTCTATCGATTCCCCTATTTGACTTTGGGATCGCAAATTCAGCCAAAGCAAAGTCCACCATCATGCAAAAATGGAACGACTACACCTCTTTAGCAATTGAGATAAGGTCAAGGGCAAGATCTGCAAGGTTTATGCTCTTAAATGCTTCTCGCCAGACTAAATACTTAAAAAAAGTCAATATTCCTCTCGCTGAACAAATCACCCATTACACCTTGCTTCAACATAATGCGATGCAAATAGGAGTTTTTGGCCTTTTAAGTGCAAAACAAAAGGAGCTAGAGGAAAAAATCCATTATATTCATAAGCAAAGAGATTATTGGATTTCAAAAATTGAGCTTCAAACCCTCTTAAATGGCCACATGATAAAGGAGAGTAATCTATAATGAGATCAATCCATGAGGAAGATCTGATCAATTCATATTTTCAATCTCTTACTAAATTTTTGCTCAATCAGCCCCTCCTTAAATATTTTGCTTTTTCACTGTTTGCAGTTAGATTAATTGCAAGCGTGCCAACTCCTTGGGAAAAAGCAGAAAGCGAAAATCTTCCTCCCGCCATTGTCTTCAAAGATTATACGCCTGCTGTTGTTCCCAACGGATCTACTGCAAAGTACAAAATAGTAGATGGTGTAAAAGTTTTTCATCTCATAGCAGAGCCCATCGAATGGGAGGTGGCAGAAGGTTTAAAAATCAAAACTTGGGGATTTAATGGATCCGTTCCAGGACCCATGATTGAAGTTGCAGAAGGTGATAAGGTAAGAATTTATGTAACAAACAAGCTCCCAGCTCCAACTACCGTACATTGGCATGGCGTTCTGATTGTTTGCGGAATGGACGGCGTTGCCGGACTCACTCAACCTGCAATCCCTCCAGGAGAGACCTTTTTGTATGAATTTATTTTCCCAGACGCCGGCACATTTATGTACCATCCACATTTTGATACCATGACACAAGAAGGCATGGGATTAACAGGCATGATCCTTGTTCATAAAAGAGAACCGGAGCGCAGCAAACGCCCTGACAGAGATTTTGCCATCATGCTATCAGAATGGAACATCGATGTAGGAACGTCTAGACCGAACACCCTAAAGAAGGACTTTAACATTCTTACAATGAATGGCAAGGTAATGCCCGCAACAGAGCCTTTGGTGGCAGAAATTGGAGATACTGTTTGGGTCAGGTATGGTAATTTGAGTGCAATGGATCACCACCCTATTCACTTGCATGGATATTCTTTTAAAATCATAGGATCCGATGGAGGCTGGGCAGAGGATAAATCTATTCTCCTTCCTGAGACAACCGTTCTTGTCCCTGTTGGGTCAGCAAAAGTCATCGAATTTGTTGCAAATAACCCTGGCGATTGGATCTTTCACTGTCACATGACACATCATACGATGAATCAAATGGGACATAATTTTCCCAATATGGTTGGAATGGACGTTTGTGACTTTAATGAGAAGATGAACAAGCTCATTCCAGGATATAAGACCCTTGGAACAAAAGGCATGCATGACATGACAAAAAGCGGCCTGCCAATACCCCCCAACAGCATACCCATGCTGGGATTTGCTGGACAATTCGGTCATACAACTTTAGGTGGTATGGCAAATGTTTTACGCGTCCGAGAAAAAACAGATCATTATAAGGATCCTGGCCCCTACGCCTTTCCCAAAGGAACCATTGCAGGCCCAGCTACTAAAGCAGAATTGATGAGAGACAATATAGAGGTTGATTGCAAATAGGGTTATTTTAAGCGGAGCATTTTGGCATTGACTGCGCAGATAATCGTGCTAAGTGACATAAAGATGGCAGCTACAGCTGGACTTAAGACCACTCCCACTTTGTATAAAACACCTGCAGCAATCGGGATTGCAAAAGCATTATATCCTGTAGCCCATATGAGATTCTGAACCATTTTCTTGTAAGTTGCTCGAGAGAGCTCAATGATAGCTACCGTATCTAAAGGATTGCTTTTTACAAGAATGATATCAGCAGTCTCAACCGCCACATCCGTCCCAGCTCCAATGGCTATGCCAACATCTGCCTGAGCTAGTGCCGGTGCATCATTTACTCCATCACCTGTCATCGCAACCACTAAACCGCGGGATTGAATCTCTTTAATTTTATCCGTTTTCTCATTAGGGAGCACCTGAAAAAAATACTCATCCAATCCAATTTCCGAAGAGACCCACTTCGCAACCTGTTCATTATCGCCTGTTAGCATGAGAGTGCGGACGCCCATCTCTTTTAATTTTTGAATTGCTTCTTTTGACTCAGGCCTGATGATATCTGCAAGTGCTATTGCCCCAAACAACTTGCCATCGATCAGGACAAAGATGACGGTTTTCCCTTGAGAGGAGAGCTCATCTACCCTTTTATCTTCTAGAGAAATATGATTTTCTTTTAGGTAGCCAGGACTTACCACTTTTACATCTTTTCCTAAAACCTTGCCCTCTGCACCCTTACCAGGAATGGCTTTAAAGTCTTGCACCTCTTCTTTTTTCTTTGCAGAAGAGACTATCCCGCGAGCTATGGGATGCTCGGAATGAGCTTCTACGGCTGCTGCAAATTTGAGCACCTCTTCCTCATTCGCATCAAAAGCAAGCACGTCGGTTACGCCAAAATTACCCTCTGTTAGAGTTCCTGTTTTATCAAAGACAATCGCACCTATCTTTCTTGACTCTTCAAACGCGCTGCGGTTACGGATTAAAAGGCCTCTGCTAGCAGCAATAGCGGTAGATGCAGCTATAACTAATGGGACTGCGAGCCCAAGGGCATGAGGACAGGTAATCACCATAACCGTGACGGCTCTTTCTATGGAAAATGAGAGAGGCTGAGAGGTAAATATGAGCCAAAAAACCAAAGTGACAGCTCCGCTAGTAAGCGCTAAAATGGTCAGCCACAACGCTGCTCGGTTAGCAAGATCTTGCGTCTTGGATTTACTCGCTAAAGCCTCTTTTACTAGGTCTATAACCTGTGATAGATAGGAGTCTTCGCCCGTCTTTTTAACCTGCAGAGTGAATGATCCTTCTCCATTGATCGAGCCACCAATAACCTCCGCTTCCACGCTTTTTGCAATTGGTTTTGACTCTCCTGTAAGCATCGATTCATTTATACTGGATTCACCTTCAACAATCACTCCATCTGCAGGGATTTTCTCACCGGGCTTAACAAGAACTAGATCACCTGCTTTTAATTCTGAAACAGGCACATCTACAGTACTTTTATCTGGCAACACTTTATGCGCATCCGAAGGCATGAGCTTTGCGAGCTCTTCAAGTGCTTTTCCCGCCCCCATGATCGATCTCATTTCGATCCAATGCCCTAAAAGCATAATGTCAATCAGAGTCGCAAGCTCCCAAAAAAACAGCTTACCTTGCAAACCAAAAACAATAGCTGAACTGTAGAGATAAGCTGTGAGTATTGCGACAGCAATCAAAGTCATCATCCCAGGACTTTTAGATCTCAATTCATTGAAGAGCCCTTTAAGAAAAGGCCAGCCTCCATAGAAAAACACAAGAGAGGAAAGAGCAAAGAGCAGGTAAGATGCGCCCGCAAAATCAAAAGTATTAGATAGTCCAAAAAAGGCTTGAATTAAGGGAGACAGGATCAAAATAGGGGCAGTTAGTACTAGACAGATCCAAAATCTCTTTTTGAAGTCATCTACCATATGTTCATGATGTCCAGAATTTTTAGCTTTAGGATCCATAGAGCGCCTATCCAACAGTTATAGTTTAGTTATTCCAATGCCTAGTTTGACCCTATAATTGTTTCAAACGAAGCATTTTGGCATTGACCGCGCAGACAATTACGCTCAGAAACATACAGATTGCAGCTATTTCTGGGTTTAAAATAACGCCTACTTCGTAGAGAGCACCTGCTGCAATCGGGATTGCAATAAGATTATATCCTGTAGCCCAACTAAGATTCTGAACCATTTTTTTATAAGTGGCTCTTGATAACTCAACGATAGCTACAACATCTAAAGGGTTGTTTTTCACAAGAATGATGTCTGCAGTCTCTATTGAAACGTTCGTCCCAGCTCCAATGGCTATTCCCACATCTGCCTGGGCTAAAGCAAGTGCATCATCTACCCCATCACCTGCAAATGCAACCAATAAGCCGCGGGATTGAATCTCTTTAATCTTGTCCCTTTTCTCATGAGGCAGAACATGGGAAAAATATTCATCCAA
>JAJFML010000201.1 GCA_021772195.1 Chlamydiota bacterium
TGCTCTACCAACTGAGCTATCTGGCCAAAGGCGATAAGCTAAGAATATAAAAGGAAGAGCAGTTATTAGCAAGAAATTTAGAAATTTCTCATTGATTATGACTATGTGGATTTTGACGGGAAGTGGGGTAATATTGAAGAAGGCAAGCCGCAATAGGAAGATCTCTTTAGAAGAACACCTTCCCGTTAAAATCAGCTGGCTTTTTTGAGCTCGGTTTGTAGAGCTGATGTATTTTGCTCAGATACTCTGCGCGATTTAGCTTCCATATAGATCATATCTTTTAGGACATTAATAGTTTCTGCCATTTGAATATCTTCGATGCCGAAGTTAGCCTGAAGGTCGACTTTTGCAGACGCATCTCCCGCTAGCCTAGCCCTGATTTGATCTTGATTTTTCAAAAAGGCTTGGTAATCTGGGTTTCTCTTGATGCGTTTATGACTATTCTGTTTGAGTTCGGGAAGCATATTACGGTAAGTGCTGACCTTTTTCTGAAGGTGAGGCAGGTAGTTTAGAGTAAACCATGCTTTCATTCTCTCATCCATACCCACAAGACTATCTTTATAGGCAGGATTTACCTTATCAGATGCCAGAGGATACTCAAGAAATTTTTCACCAATATTGAAGGGTGCATATTGAGTTGGCACCACAATATCTGCGATCACACCATTTACCTGTGTTGTTCTACCGGAAACGGTATAATATTTTCCCACAGTGACTTTAAAGAAAAGATCAGCACGCGAGTCGGTGACTGTTTGGTATTGAATAGAGCCCTTTCCAAATGTTCTTTCATCACCAACAACAAGCGCAACACCATAATCTTGAAGAGCTTGAGCTACTATTTCAGCAGCAGAGGCTGACAATTTAGACGTGAGAACAACCATTGGCCCCTTATAAAAGGTTCTAGGATCGATTGTACGAAGATAGTGAACATCTTTTTTCCCATATTTTGAGATCACAATGACGCCGCTCGAGACAAAAAGACCTGCCACTTTTACAGCTTGGCTCAAAAAGCCCCCTGCATTGTTACGAAGATCTAAAACAAGACCTTTGATCTCTCCATGCTTTCGAAGCTCTTTAATCGCTTTTCGAATATCTTTTTCACTATTGATACCATTGCCATTTTCATAGAAGGATTTGTTTGTGATTTTTGCGATAATACCATTCCCGTAGGGCTCATAGCTTGAAGAGATACGATCTCCATTCATAACAATCGGGCCACGTGTCAACTTCACCCGAGTAAAATCTTTCTCGGCAGATCCATTTTTAGAGCTGACTCTCTCTAGCCCTAAGACAAGATCGGGACTCTCTCGTTTTTTCATCAAGTCGAGGACTGTTTCAAAAGGCATACCATTTAAAGAGTTACCATCGATCTCGACTAGCAAATCATTTTGCTTCACCTGCCCGCTTTTTTCAGCAGGAGAGCCTGGAATAACCTCGGAGATAATAACTCCATCTATACCTTCAGAAAGAACAACTCCAAAACCCTCAAACTGCTTTTCAAGATTTAGCCTCATCTCGCCTGCTTCCTCCGCACTGAAAAAAGAGGTATGCGCATCTAGGCTCTTTGCAAATGCTTTTAAGATTCTAAGGCTAAAGCGACTCTCAATGGTAGAAGAGCTGAGAGTCTCTCCAAGAGAGCTCTGGGCAAGATAGGGATTTTCAAGGCGGGCCATTTTTTTATCCATAAGCTCAAAAACTTTTCTTCTTCGCTCGAGAGTATGAATGGGAGCCTTTTTTTCCTGATAACTTAAGTATTTAGCCATTTTGTGCTGAAGGCGCCCTATTAGTTCTTTTTTAGTGCGAGAATAGTTAGAATGCGAGGATAACGCCGGAAAGTTAACATCCGAGCGAGAGACCGTGCCTTGTAAATCAGCCCTTATTTTTCTCGATCGTTCAATTGAACCTGCAAAAAGCACATCAAGTTGATCAAAGGCTGAGTAATTGCCCGTTTTCATCTCTTCACCTATTGCTTGAGCTTTTGCGTCACTCATCTCTAAATATGGCTTCACTTCGCTTTCAAGGAGATAGGATTTATCAGGATCAAAATTCTCGATATAAATTTTAAGAGATCTTTTGACAATGATTGGCTTTAGGCTTTTATTATCGATATGGTAGCTGAAAAGTCGATCCATAATTGTTGGAATCTGACTTCTTTTAATCGGCTTGGATATTAGACAGATGGGAATAAATAAAAAAAGCAGTAGAAGTATTTTTAGATTCTTAGTCATTTGTCCCCCATAAAAGTGGGGGGAAAGAAACGGAAAAGATCCATTTATTACTACAGGCTTAGCGCCTAAGCTTGGTCTTACCCTTCTTCCCCCTAATTGCGATTATAGAATTAAATAATTAATATAATCTACGTTTATTTAAATTAATAAATTGAAACCGTTAATTATAAGCATTATAATAATTAATATTAATTTAACGTAAAAAGAGACGAAAAGGGCTTTTTAGCACCTTCCGAGAAATCTTTTTGCAAATAAATGTCTATTCCATGTATATTTCCAGGCTAAGAAAAGCGTGAAGGCTGTGCTGTCTACAAATATATACAGCAAACCCCTTAGGCTTTTCCTGATGACACTTAAACATTTGCAGGAGAAGGCAAAAAATGCCGACAATCAATCAGCTCATCCGAACAGGACGAACAGACAAAAAGAAACGCAAGAAATCACCAGCACTCGTAAAATGTCCTCAAAGACGTGGCGTTTGTCTTCAGGTGAAAACTAAAACTCCTAAAAAGCCGAATTCGGCTCTTAGGAAAGTGGCATGGGTCCGCCTTTCAAACGGGCAGGAAATCATTGCATACATCCCAGGAGAAGGCCACAACCTCCAAGAGCATAGCATCGTTCTTGTTAGAGGCGGAAGGGTAAAAGATCTCCCAGGTGTACGCTATCATATCGTACGCGGCGCTCTTGACTGTGCAGCGGTAAAAGACCGCAAACAATCGCGCTCCAAATATGGTGCTAAAGCACCTAAATAATTGTAAGATCAACAAAAAGGTTCACATATTATGTCACGTAGACGTAGAGCAGAAAAACGTAAAATCGATCCAGATCCAAAATACAACAACCTGGTCGTCGCAAAATTTATCAATAAAATTATGATGCAAGGCAAGAAAGCCAAAGCTCAAAAAATTGTTTACAATGCGATGGAAAAATTTGCATCTAAACTCAAATCAGACAATCCTCTAGAAGCCTTCGAGCAAGCTCTTGAAAATGCTAAGCCTTCTCTTGAAGTTAAATCTCGTAGAATCGGCGGAGCTACATATCAAGTGCCTATTGAAATTGCACCTGACAGAAGAACTTCTCTAGCAATGAGATGGATTATCCAATACTCAAGATCAAAGCCCGGAAGATCGATGGCTGACGCTCTTACTATGGAGCTCGGCGATTGTTTTAACAATCAAGGGTCTACAATCAAGAAAAAAGATGACACGCACCGCATGGCTGAAGCCAATAAAGCATTCGCACACTACAAATGGTAATCTAATATGTCAGAAAGACCTAAATCCGACGCTCTAAAAAATGTACGCAATATTGGCATCATGGCCCACATCGATGCCGGCAAAACAACGACAACCGAACGAATCCTCTTTTATTCTGGCAGACTCCACCGTATTGGTGAGGTCCACGAGGGCGCTGCTACCATGGACTTTATGGAGCAAGAAAAAGAGCGCGGAATCACAATTGGCTCTGCCGCTACTACCGTTTACTGGAAAGATCACAAAATCAATATTATCGATACTCCAGGCCACGTTGACTTCACCGTGGAAGTAGAGAGATCATTGCGTGTCCTCGATGGCGCGGTCGCCGTCTTCTGCGCCGTAGCTGGCGTCCAACCCCAATCAGAGACAGTCTGGCGTCAGGCTGACCTATATGGTGTACCCCGCATCGCATTCGTAAATAAAATGGACCGCACAGGCGCTGACTTCTTCGAAGCTGTCGACTCAATGAAAGATAAATTAGGCGCAAACGCAATCCCAGTTCACTGCCCCATCGGTGCAGAAGGCGAATTCAAAGGGATGGTCGATCTCATCACAATGAAAGCTTACTACTTCCGAGATGAGACAATGGGCGCCGAATACGCTATTGAGGAGATCCCTGCTGATCTCAAAGAAAAGTGCGAAGAAATGCGTACTGAACTTCTAGATGAGCTCGCAACGATTGATGATACGAATGAAGAGTTCATGATGAAGGTCTTAGAAGATCCTGCATCCCTCACAGAAGATGAGATCCATACTGTGATCAGAAAAGGCGTTTGCGAAAACAAATTCAATCCCGTTCTCTGTGGAACCGCTTTCAAAAACAAAGGGGTTCAACAAATTCTAGATGCTGTCACCCTTTGGATGCCATCTCCTCTAGATCGCGGAACAATTAAAGGTATCAATACAGATACAGATGCTGAAATGTCTCTTGAGCCCAGTGATGACAGCCCACTTGCCGCACTAGCATTTAAAATTACGACTGATCCCTACGTTGGAAAACTCACATTCATTAGAGTCTACAGCGGAACGCTCTCAAAGGGCTCTACGCTCATCAACACGACTAAAGACAAGAAGGAAAGAGTCTCTCGCCTTCTGGAAATGCACGCTGACCAAAGAAAAGATTGCGATAACTTCTACACAGGCGATATCGCAGCTGTTATCGGACTTAAGAATACAACGACTGGCGATACACTTTGCGCAGAAAACTCTCCTCTACTTCTCGAGAAGATGGAATTCCCAGAGCCTGTTATTTCAATGGCAATTGAACCTAAATCAAAGCCAGATCGTGAAAAACTATCTGTAGCACTTAGTGCTTTATCTGAAGAAGATCCTACATTCCGCGTCAGCTCTGATGAAGAGACCGGCGAGACAATTATTGCTGGAATGGGGGAGCTTCACCTAGAAATTCTAAAAGATCGCATGATGCGCGAATTTAAAGTAGAAGCTAATGTCGGAAAACCACAAGTTTCTTACAAAGAGACAATTACAGTCCCCGGTAAGGCAGATACAAAATTCGTTAAACAAACAGGTGGTCGTGGTCAATATGCTCACGTTGTTGTTGAAGTTACTCCAAACGAGCCTGGTAAAGGAAACGAAGTCGTTAGCAAGATCGTAGGTGGTGTGATTCCAAGAGAATACATCCCAGCTACTATCAAAGGTATTGAGGAAGGCCTAACTACAGGTATTCTCGCAGGATACAACCTCGTTGACACAAAGGTCGAAATTGTCTTCGGTTCTTACCATGACGTCGATTCGAACGAGATGGCCTTTAAAATCTGTGCTTCAATGGCACTTAAGGAAGCAGCTGCAAAATGTAAGCCTGTGATCCTAGAACCAATTATGAAAGTTGTCGTAACAACACCTGAAGATCACATGGGTGATGTTATTGGCGATTTAAACCGAAGAAGGGGCAAAATCTTAGGTCAAGAAATGACTAAGAGGGTTGTCATTATTACATCCGAAGTTCCTTTAAGTGAAATGTTCGGATACTCTACCCAACTTAGATCAATAAGCTCAGGTAGAGCTACTTACGTAATGGAACCAAGCCACTTCGAGCGCGTACCAAATAAAATTCAAGAAGAGATACTTAAAAAATAAAGGAAACTGATGGCAAAGCAAGCAAAACAGGCAGCAGCACCTAGACAAAAGATTAGAATCAGGCTCAAAGCATATGATCAACGTATACTTGACAGATCTACTGCTGACATTGTGGAAACAGCAAAGCGTACAGGTGCACGTGTTGTAGGTCCCATTCCCCTTCCAACGAAAAAAGAGATCTACACCGTTCTCAGATCTCCGCACGTTAACAGAAAATCAAGAGAGCAGTTCGAAATTCGTACACATATTCGCATGCTCGATATCTTGAGCCCAACGCTTGACACAATTGACAAGCTAAAGGTTCTACCAGTAGCAGCTGGTGTCGACATCAAAATTAAAGCCTCGTAGTTTAAATACTGCGAATTTAATTTTTTCAAAAAAATAGCCTCTAATTGATTTTTCAATTTGAGGCTTTTTTTTGTGAATTGATAAGAGCCTGCGTTTATTCTTCAGGCGATGCTGATTCATCTCCATAAGTTGTTTGAAGATCATAGCTATTTAGATCATAGGGAGGCTGTGAGCTTTGCTCCACTCTTTTGCTAATCACTGCACCATCTCTCATTACAATGACGTATCTGCGCTCTTGAATCGTGCGGAAACCATTTTTGAGTTTCTCATTATATTCATATTCAACAGTCCCATCGTCTTTCTCGGTGATTCTGTCAGGCTTGCCAGCAATCTCAGTCACTTTTGCTTTGGTAGATCCCACAGGAATCTCCACATAGGACTCCATCGTTAACATCTTAGATGTTGTACATGCAGCTAAAAGCAGCAGCCCTGGAATTAGTGTTTTTTTCATTCCTCTTCGCCCTCGTTTTCAGAAACTTCTTCATCAGTCTTAGTAGAGCTCATCTCGTGCCAAATTTTTCCTTCAATGAGAGTGCGAAATTGATCCGATGAGATATATTCACCTCTCATCTGATAGCTTCCATCTTCAGACAACTGATAGGTCTCATAACCTTCAAATTTCAGATCGTTTTCACGAAATTCCCAAGCAATGAGATTTTCATCAAAAACGCCCGTTCCTACAACTCTTCCAACATTGGGATTTTCCATTTCGATAGAAAATGTTTTCGCACCGAAATCATAAAAGACAAAATCATTTCTCATATTTTCCGAAAGCCCCTCAATTTTGATATCTTGTACGCACTGAATTTTTCCGGAAAAATCGCGTCCTAAAACTTTCCACGATGTCAGAAAGGTCAAATCCTCTTCCACCATGTTTAATACAATCTTTCCTTCACCCATCCACGTACCAGGAGTTAATATAAATCCATCTCTAGACATTAGAACATAAACCTTCTGCTGTATATACTTTG
>JAJFML010000202.1 GCA_021772195.1 Chlamydiota bacterium
GGCTGGGATAAATATACCGATGTCCTGATGCCAGGTGATTTTAAAACCGATGACTTTGCCATCAATGCTGCTAGAAAAAATGAATTCTATGTTCATCATAAAGAGAGATCTCTACTTGCCTATTTGAAAGTAAGACCCAGAGTCAACTCGTTCGAATCGGTGAAAGAGGAGCTTCCCACTGTCTATGCAACCATGCACCCTTACGCCTTTCCAGTAGTGGGCATCATTTCCGATAATTGGTCGAAGGCCGCCTTTCAAAAACTCAACTATTCCGAAAAGCTCACCCGTTCCCTGCCAGATTTTAGCGCTGCTAGATTAGAGTCACACCATGAAATCTATAGACCTTTTCACATGTGGGGCTTAAGCCTCACCCCGAGACTAGGCGCTTTTGGCATCTACTATAGCGATAGCCCAGATCACGACCCCATAACCTTTGCCATGATCAAATACGGAGCTAGAGCTGAAATGTGCCTCTTTAGGCAATTTGAAAAGAGAAGGCATATATTTCAGCCCTATGCAGAATATTTTGGCTACTCTCCCCCGACCTCCAAAGTGGATGATCATTTTATTTTCAGCATAGAGGATGGCTACAACCGTATGGATCAGCTAAAATTTGGCATCCAAAACTTCATCATCAATCAAGAGTCGAAGGTGAGTGTTGATCTCTATGCTAGAGCCTTCTTTTTCCGCACAAAAACGCCCGAGAGCATTCCTAAAATCTACCTTAACTGTGAGTGGGATTTTCCCTCTCTTTCTTTTAGACTCTGGGGGGCATACAATGCAGCGCACAATACTTTGGACTACACAAATGGTCTTCTCTCTTGGACGGTGAATGAAGATGCAGCACTCAGCATTGAACTTCGCTATCGCTCAAAATATGACTGGAGAAAAGCAGATCATGATAATTTTATTCTCGATGTCACGCGAAAAGAGAGCGAACTTTTAGACTCCCCCATCTCTGATCAACGTATGACTCTCCTCACTCATATGTTTTTTAGACTCACTCCATTTTGGACCCTACATCTCAAATCTCACCATGGCTTCTTAAGGCCAGGCGAGCCTCCTTTCAATGAACTGCGTGCGGATTTGTTTACCTTGTTAGATGCTGGCTGGCGTATGCGCATCTCATATATGCACACTCAGCGAGATGACCGTGTATCTGTTGGTTTTGATTTAATTAACAAATAGGCTATATGTAAGAAAAAATTTGAGGAGCCCCATGAAAGCAATTGCATTAAAGCCAGGAACAACCGATGTCCATATCAAGGAAGTAGATGAGCCCAATATTGAAAAGCCCTCGCAAGTCAAAGTCAAAATTCTAGAAGTTGGCATCTGCGGAACAGACCGAGAAGAGGTCTCAGGTGGAAGAGCTGATGCACCTCACGGAGAGACAGAGCTTATCATCGGACATGAAATGATCGGCCAAATTGTAGAAACAGGCTCCGAGGTTAAAAACTATAAAAAGGGCGACAATGTTGTCATCACCGTTAGGCGCGGCTGCGGCGAGTGTCTTCCTTGCACTAATGATTGCTACGATATGTGTGAAACAGGCAATTATACCGAACGAGGTATTAAACAAAGACACGGCTATGAAACAGAATTTGTCATCGAAGAGGAAAAATATCTTGTCAAGGTGCCCGAGTGCATCAAACACTTCGCTGTTCTAACAGAACCTACAACTGTTGTTGAAAAAGCCATCGATGAAGCATCGCGTATCCAAATGGCTAGACTTCCTATTGAAAATGATAAGAAGAAGTGGCTGAAAGGCAAAAATGTTCTGATCGCAGGTCTGGGGCCTATCGGTCTACTAGGTGCCATGGTTCTTAGACTCTATGACGCAAATGTTTGGGGACTCGATGTCGTAGATCCTAACTCTATTCGTCCAAGAATTCTCTCTCGCATGGGCGGGAAATATATCAAAAGCTCTGATGTTAATCTGGAGAACTTTGCAAAAGAGTGCCCTCAGCTAGATATGGTTTTAGAGGCTGCAGGCATTGCCAAGCTCGACTTTGATCTGATTAAAATGCTCGGCACAAATGGGATCTATGTTCTAACAGGCGTACCAGGCGAGCAAAAACCCCTCAATGTCGATGGTTCATCGATCATGCGTCAGCTCGTTCTCAAAAACCAAGTGATCCTAGGTTCTGTCAACGCAGGAAATCAACACTTTAAAGATGCGATCACTGACCTAGAAGCTGCCCACAACAAGTGGCCCGGCCTAATAGAGAGTCTGATTACAAGCAAAACTCCCTATCAAGACTTCAAGAAGGTGATGCTAGAACACTCACCAGAAGAGATTAAAGCCGTCATCAAGTGGAGCGAATAATGCGCTATGATATCATCGTCATTGGAACGGGAGCAGGTGGCGGGACTATCGCACACCAGCTAGCAGATAGTGGCAAAAAAATCCTAATCCTGGAGCGTGGTGATTTCCTTCCCAATGAGAAAGAGAACTGGGATGCCTCTGCTGTCTTTAAAGAAGGTAGATACAATCCTGATGAGACGTGGAAAGATAAAAATGGTAAAGAGTTCACTCCCGGACAGCACTACTTTGTTGGCGGGAATACCAAGTTCTATGGAGCAGCTCTTCTAAGGCTTCGAGAGACCGATTTTGGTGAGATCAAACACTTCGGAGGCACATCCCCCGCCTGGCCGCTCACTTACCAAGATTTTCAGCCCTACTATCAAAGAGCAGAAGAGCTCTACCACGTACATGGCAACCGCGGCGAAGATCCAACAGAGCCGCCAGAGAAAAACCCGTATCCAGAGCCTGCTGTCTCTCATGAGCCATTTGTAAATGAGATTGTAGAGAGTATTCAAAAAGAAGGGCTTAAACCCTTTCACCTTCCACTTGGCATCCGTCTAAAAGAAGACGACCGCGAAAAAAGCCTCTGTGTTCGCTGTGATACGTGTGACGGCTTTCCCTGCATCGTCGACGCTAAATCAGATGCTCACCGCATCTGCATCGATCCCCTGCTTGACAACCCCAATATCACTCTGATCACAAAAGCACGTGCTCTCAAACTACACACAGACGAATCTGGGAAAAAAGTCACCTCTGTCGAGGTGGAACTTGGGGAAAAACGAGAACATTTTGAAGCAGAGACCTTTATTGTCTCCTGCGGCGCCATTAACTCAGCAAGACTTCTTCTTGCTTCAAAAAATGAAAAACACCCAAATGGTCTTGCAAATAGCTCTGATCTAGTAGGGCGAAATTATATGTGCCACAACAATTCAGCTATTGTCGCGATTGGAAGAAAGAAAAATCCCGTCAGCTTTCAAAAGACGATCGGTATCAACGACTACTACCACAATGCTAAAGACTCCGAATTTCCCCTCGGACATATCCAGCTTCTCGGCAAAGTCAAAGAGGGAATGCTAGAAGCAGACGCTCCCTTTTTCACTCCCTACCAGGTTCTAAAAGGGATGGCAGATCATGCTGTTGGCTGGTGGATTACTTCAGAGGACCTTCCAAATCCCGATAACCGCGTTACGATCGACGACAATGAGAATGTGACCCTGAGCTACACCGAGAACAATATGGAGGCGCACAGCCGTCTCTACAAAAAGTTCAAGGACATCCTAAATATGATGGGACAGCACCTCTTTCATTTTCCATCAAAAGCCTATCTTAGAAAAAAAATCCCCATCGCAGGTGTAGCTCACCAGGTAGGGACTCTTAAATTTGGGACCGATCCTAAAACTTCCGTACTAAACACGAATTGTAAGTGTCACGATCTCGACAATCTCTATGTGGTAGATGGTAGCTTTTTCCCATCAGCTGGAGCTGTTAATCCCGCTCTTACCATCATTGCAAACGCAATTAGAGTTGCAGATCATTTAAAATGCTAAGACCACAGTCTTGTAAAAAACCCAGGTCTAGCAGCTTCTACAACTTCAGGACGCATTCCCAATTGATCAATTTTCTCTTTCAATTGGCGCAACTGTGAAAGATCATCTCTCATAGAGTCCACACCATTAAAATCTACATATTTTGAACAACGAGCTCTATCGATATTTTTTTGTCTAATATTTTCCTGAAGTTGTTCAATTCTAGAATTTAAAGGTGAGTAGACGTTCTGTTTGACCTCTCCTTCTATCAGACTGTTTTCTTGAGTAAGTTGCTGTAGACGAGCCTGATCTGATACAGAAGAACGCTTAATTTCTGAGTAAGCATTAGAAATGACGGCTGAGACACCAGCTATAACTCCGCCAGCTGCAAGAAGAGCAACCATGTCCCTACCACCTTGACCATAATCATATTTAGTATAACCGCCTCCATTAGCCTTAAAAAGATAGGGGCCTAACAGTTTTATTCCAAGACCTAAGGTAATCACACCTAAAGCTACCACACCCACAATCTTGGCAACATTAAATATTTTTTTGTTACGATAATGGTTTGAATTGTTGTCAAAGTCTTGAAGATTTTTTGTTAAATTTGTAATTTGTTTTTGATTAGATTCAAATTGATTAAGATCTCCATTTAAAAGATCTACACGAATAGCCTGTGAACTAATTGCTGCCATGACTTCCCTCTTTGTTTTAATTTTACAAAAATTATAACAATTAAGTAAAAAAAACAAACTAAAATAACTTAAAAAATAATATTAAAAAATAAAGTATTTAAC
>JAJFML010000203.1 GCA_021772195.1 Chlamydiota bacterium
ATAGAGCTTTCTTCTCTCAAATTATCGATCCCGACAAACAAGAAATGCTTAAATGGCCCTATCACTGGCTCGATTTCGCATCCATGTATTACGCATCTACCATGGAAAAATCACTTAAGGAAAAGTCCCCTTTTCCGTGGGAAGTAGGTCTATCAAAAGATAAGATCGCAGCTGACAGGGAACTTCCCGTTGAAGCCTCTCCCCACAGAGCTATTAACGGCGTCGACCACTTGATTCTTCTTTATACCCATATAGTGGGCTTCCCGCTTGCAGTCACAACTAACTAGACTGAAATAAAGCTTCAAGAGCTACCTTTATAACAGGTGCAAGAAGGGCCTCGTGTAGAGTAATACCTGCTGTAAAACAACCCCAAAAGACAAATCCCTTAGAAAGAGCTGGAGCCATTTTGTTTAGAATAACAAAAAATAAGCTGAGTGTTCCAAGAGCAGCAAAAGCTATCTTGCAGACTTTAAAAAGCAAGGGATGAGGTGAAGTAGATCTGGTATATGTATTAGGGTAAATAGAGTAGTAGGTTTCACCTGTGAACTGATCGATACCCTTAGAGGTTAATTGTTTAACACTTGCATAAATACAGCCCCCGACAAGTCCTAAAGAAAGAGATAGAGGTGCTGTCAAACAAATACCTTCTGTCAATATCTGTCATTTATTATTTTCCAGTAGTTAAAAATTAAAATAAAATTCCAAAAGCAGCATTTACAATGGGTCCAATTAACAACTCATGAAAGCCAACCCCTGAAAAAAAGAAAATAGGGATTATTTCAGTGTTATATTTAAACACCTTGGAGAGTACGGCCATTTGAAGAAACACGGTTCCAAGAATAACACATGCTACTTTACATATTTTTAGAAGTAGCCAATCATCGGTCCAGGACTCCTCATGCTTCCCTTCCGGATCTAGTTTGTTAAATAAATCATCTAAGTTATTAGGAACTACTTGTTTCACGCTTGCATATACGCCCCCACAAACAACCCCCGCTTGAATGGAAATTGGTCCAAATAACCAAAACCCTATTCCGCTTCCGATGGCATCTCTTGCAAACCCCCTAACGTTGATAGTAACCATCTCATCACCTCCTTTAAAGAACTGTATTAAAAACTGTACTGATGATTGGTCCAATGAAAATCTCGTGGAGAGCCACTCCTTTAATATAGCTCATTTCAATCGTTTTTTTGAGTAAGAGTTGGAAGAGATCTATTTAGCGCGATGCTGTATAAGAGAATAGCCCCTGAAAAAACTATGAATACCTTGTAAACTTTTAGCATTACTGATTCTAAAGACCAAGGATCTTCAAGATCGCAGCTATCATTTTTAACCCAATCTACAAATTTATCCAGATTCTGAGGAACTACCTGTTTAACACTTGCGTAGATTCCACTACCAAGAAGAATTCCTACAGTTGGTAGGGGCGCAGCTATCCAAAAACCAACTCCGCTTCCAATTGCATCTCGAGCAAAATCTCTAGTGTTAAAAGTATCCATCTCAACTCCAAAAATTGATAAAAATTTTCGAAATTAAACTATTAATAGTTATTTTCATCAAGACTTTCTTTTGAAAAAAGAGGCAAGCAGTTCATCGAAAAAGCTAACCTATCCGCAGCTAATAGATATCTCTATTAAAATAAACTTCTCCCCCAATCACAACTCCCACAGAAATCAAGGCAGAAAAAACAATTAATAACTATTTTCATGAAGTTTTACCTTTCCACGGAAGATATGGTAGATCCAGTAGCTATAAGCTAAGACAAGAGGAATCCCAATAAGAACAATGAGAAGTAGGATTTCGAGAGTTTTTATAGAGGATGCTGAGTTATAGATCGTTAGGCTATTTGCTCTCCTCTCCACTGTCGACATTACAAGATAGGGGAAGGTTCCCATTCCAAAAAGGATTAGAAGTAACATGATACTAAAGCAAGAAGAGAGAAATGCTATGCCCTCGCGACCTCTTTTCATCAAAATAGGGATGCTAATGATACAAAGAAGCATCGCAACAGGGATGCTTATAAGTTGAGGATAGTTTTTAAAAGGTAGAAGCATATGAGGCATATCGATGTAGGTCTCAAGCGTTGTTACAAAAAAGAAGAAAAGATAAAAGACAATGGCCCTGTGGGTCCAATGTCTAAGTTTCTCTTGCAGCTTTCCTTCCGTCTTTAGAACCAAGAAGATCGAACCATGCATAGCCACTAACGAGACACCAAAAAGAGCAACAATCACTGCATAAGGCTGAAAGAGAGTGAGAATAGAACCATTAAACTGATGATCGCTATCCAGAGGAATACCCGTTACAAAATTACCTAAAAAGAGTCCTAGAATAAAAGCAACTGAGATGCTTGAAATCGAAAAAGTTCCATCCCACATCTTTCGCCAAATCTTAGACTCACTTTTACTACGAAATTCAATAGCAGCAGCTCTAAACATAAGGCCAGGAATTAAAAACATAATAAGCGTGTAGTAGCCAGATAGAATACTTGCGTAGACGATAGGAAAACCTGCAAATAGAGACCCTAAAATAATGACGAGCCAGACCTCATTACCATCCCACACAGGGCCAATTGCATTTAAAAAAATACGCCTCTCGCCATCTGATTTAGTACAAAGATGAAGCGCCCCTACCCCTAGATCAAATCCGTCTAAAATCATGTACATCACCATAGCGATGCCAACTACGAAATACCAAAGAGTTGCAAGTGTAGCATGTTCCATCGTTATTTCTCCGTTTTTCTGATTTCATAGATATCGCTATAAAGTGAGCTCGAATCTTTTCCAGTTTCATGTATTTTAGATGGGCCATGTTTGATTTTTCGATCAAGAAGGAAGATAAAAAGCGCAAAAAGAAGAATGTAGACAACTGTGAACATAGTGATGGAACCTATTACCTGTGAAGAGTTGATGTTAGGCGACACTCCTTGAGATGTTCTTAACAGCTTCCAAACAATCCAAGGCTGCCTTCCCATCTCAGCTGTAAACCAACCTGCTTGAAGCGCAACCATGGGAAACGAGACAGATATAACCATAGGCCAAAGAAGCCAGGAGTGCCTATCTAGAGACCCCTTTTTCCAAAAAACACATCCCAGAAGAGCTATAACAAACATGACTCCCCAAAGAAGAATCATAATATGATAAAACTGAAAAACTGCAGGTACGTTCGGCCACTCATCTTTCGGAATTTGATCGAGCCCAGTTACAGGTTTTTTTGCATCCCAATAGGTCAATAAACTGAGGCCTGCGGGAATAGATAGACCGCGTACCTTTTTCGTATTCTTATCGACCCAGCCAAAGAGATAAAGAGGCGTGTATGGTTTTGTCTCATACACGCCTTCCATTGCAGCTAGCTTCGCAGGCTGATATTTAGCGACAATTTTTGCACTTGAATCGCCTGAAAAGAGCTGTAAAACAAGAGTTCCCATCGCAACTATGAGCCCAATTCTCATCATACTATGCGCAATCTCTTGGAATTTTTTTCTAATCATATAGTAGGCAGCTACACTGATGACAAAAAATGCTCCTGCAAGCCAGCAACCTAAAACCACATGAATAATGCGATCGACAGATGAGGGATTAAAAACCATTAACCAAAAGTCAGTAATCTCAGCTTTTGCCTGAGAGCCCTCCCCTACAACTCGGTAAGCCGTGGGAGTTTGCATCCAGGAGATGGCAACGATAATCCAAATAGCGCTAAAATGAGCGCCTAATGCTACACAAATTGTTGCAAAATAATGAACCCCTTTTCGAACACGGTCCATTCCAAAAAGTAGAACTCCCAAAAAGCCCGCTTCAAGAAAAAAGGCAAAAACTCCCTCTGCAGCAAGAGCAGAACCGAATACGTCCCCCACATATCGAGAATACCTCGACCAATTTGTTCCAAAGGCAAATACTTGAACTAAGCCCGTTGCAACTCCCAATGCAAAAGTAAGCGCAAAGATCTTGATCCAAAACTGGGTCATGAGTTTGTACTTCATCTTCCCTGTTTTAAGGTAGATTCCCTCCATAATCACAAGCATAAGTCCTAGACCAATACTAAGCGGCGGATAGAGAAAGTGAAATCCTATATTGAGGGCAAATTGTATTCTTGAAAGAAGAACCGTGTCCATTAATAGCCTTTGAGGTCGGTTGAGAATCACTGAGTGTATAAAAAAAAAATTGAGACGTCTACCTTTTTTCTGTATAAAGATGATTGAAGAGGAAATACGTGAAAAAAGGGCTTTTACTTCTATCTATTCTATTTTGTTCAAAAATAATTCCCTTGTCTCTCTCTTTAGAAGATGCGGAGAGGTTAGCTCTTGGTGAGAACCAGCCCTATCTCATCTCTCAGGAAGAGGTCATCCAAGCAGATCAACGAAGGCTTGAGGCCTACTCAAAATGGATGCCTCAGATCACCTATAACTCCTTTTTTGCACACACTTTTGAGCCTACTTTGGTTGAAAACATCAACTCAGGCACCTTCTTCTACAAGAAAAACCTTGTAATGAACAGGTTTGAGATGAAACAAACAATCTTTTCGAGCGATCTTCTCTATAGCGTAAAGAAAAAGACTCTAGAAAAAAAGAGCAGTCAAGAGAGAGGACGCGGAAGAAAGAATGATCTTCTCTTAAATGTCAGAAATACCTACTTTGCAGCTCTTCTTTTTGAAAAATCGGTCCAGATTCAAAAAGAAAATGTAAAATATCTTAAAAGTGCTCTAGTAGTAGAGGAAGGCAAGCATCTATCCAGAAGCGCTACCCTTCTTGAGGTAAATCAAAGCAAAGTGGCAGTATCAAATGCTATCTCACAGTATTACAATACATTAAAACAATTGAAAGTTTCAAAAAATGCTCTTGTAAAAGCTCTAGGTATTGATCCTCATATAGGCGGTGACATTGAGATCACTCAAAAGGAATTTCCTATCTATGAAAAGCAGCTTTTATCTAGTAAATTAGACCAGATATCACTCCAAAATGTAAGCTATGAAAATATCGAATTTGGCCAAGAGAAGGACGAATCGCTTTTTTCTCGCACCGAGCTAGATAATTTTATCTTACAAGCTATCTCGAAGAAGCCCGATCTCCAATCGTATAAAACGGATGTGAGTATCGCCGAGAAAACCGTTTCAGAGAGTTATGGAAAATACCTTCCCGAAGTCACAGCTTTTGTAGATTATCAGAAAAATGCTGGCGAACCCAGCTCTAGACTTTTTTCAAAAGATCCTTTTAGCTGGGCT
>JAJFML010000204.1 GCA_021772195.1 Chlamydiota bacterium
AATCAATAAAGCTGCTGAAATTGGTGAAAATGAGCTCACTATTGCTCTAAAAGATGATGATCTCTATTTCAACCTCTCTTTTGCAGATCCTGTCACAGGAAAATCCTACTCAAACATTACACCGCAGACATTTTCCTTCAATGCTGCAGCTGGTATGTGTCCCGACTGCCAAGGTCTAGGCACGATGTATGGACTAAAACTTTTCGAAAATCCCAAGATGATGAAGCTCTCTATAATTGGGCTAATGCGCATTCTTCTCAAAAAGCAAGGAAACAGACCTTCTCTTAATTTAGTCGAAAGCTACTTTGAAAAGATCAAAATTGATCCTTTAACACGTCTTGAAGATCTAAAACCTACAGATCTAAAGATCTTTTTAGATGGCTCAGATCAAACTGTCTCCATAAAAAACATCCCCTTTAGATGGCAAGGACTCATTACCATCCTTTCTATGGCTGCAAAATCTGCGCACACCACGATTAAAGCGCCGCTAATTCCGCTCATGCATGAGAGCACCTGCAGCTCTTGCGCAGGTGCTAGACTCAATCCGCTAGCTAGAAATGTTCGAATCAATGATCTCTCACTCACCGATTTCTGCTCTCTTTCCATCACGCAAGAAGAGTCTTTCATGCAATCTCTAAAAAGCGAAGTCAAACCCTTTTTGAAAGAGAGCTATGAAGATATCTTAAAACAGCTCAGCTTTCTTCATGAAATTGGATTGGGCTACCTCTCCTTAGAAAGGACCGCGCCAACGCTATCTGGTGGAGAGCTGCAGCGCATCCGCTTATCGCGTCAGCTAGGCTCAGGCTTAACCTCATGCATTTATGTCCTCGATGAACCAACCATCGGGCTCCATCCTCACAATAACCACCTACTGAATAACGCTCTTAAAAAACTACAGTCTCTGGGAAATACCCTCATCTTGGTTGAGCACGACCCGATGACGATCCAAATTGCAGATACCATTTTAGATTTTGGACCAGGTGCAGGTAAGCAGGGCGGAAAAATTACAGCAAAAGGCTCCCTAAATGAAATTCTCACCGATCCAAACTCCCTCACAGGCGCCTATCTAAGCGGAAAAAAACGAATCGAAATTCCCAAATATCGAAGAGACACAAAAAAGCGTTTTCAAATCAAAGAAGCCTGCGCACACAATCTCAAATCTGTCGACGTTGATATTCCGGTACACGCTTTTACTTGCATCACGGGAGTCTCAGGTTCAGGAAAATCCTCCCTTTTACACTACGCAATTAAGCCCGCGGTTCAAGCCTTTTTTAAAACCAAGAAAAAGGTCATCCAAACAGATCAATACAAAGCCTACAAATTGGACCTCTTCGACAAGCTCATTGTGATCGATCAGAACGTGATCAAAGTCTCTCACAGATCAGACGTCGCATCCTACAGTGAATCACTAGGTCCCCTCAGGTTTTTCTACGCATCGCTTAAACTCGCTAAAGCAAAAGGTCTCAAACCGATTCGATTTAGCTACCATCACAAAAAAGGGATGTGCAAAACCTGCTGGGGTCTTGGGTATAAACGCATCGACCTTCAATTCTTGCCTGCTGTCAAAATTACATGTGATGCGTGCGCGGGGCATAAACTAAACCCGCGCTCTTTAGAAGTCACCTATAAGGAAAAAAATCTAGGTCATGTCCTACAGATGACCGTTGAAGAGGCTCGTGATCATTTTTCTGACATTCCTCCCATTGTCAGAAAGTTAGATACCCTTATCCGCGTGGGGCTTGGCTACCTCCATCTTGGCCAAGAAATTCTTAGCCTATCTGGCGGCGAGGCTCAGCGCATTCGTCTCTCTCGTGAACTCTCAAAAAGAGCTACAGGAAAAACGCTCTACCTAATTGATGAGCCTACCACCGGCCTTCATAGTGAAGATATCCAAAAACTTCTCAAAATTTTCCATGAACTCGCAGATAAAAAAAATACGATCATTGCAATTGAGCACAATATGGATTTCATCGCCAATGCCGACTATATCATTGATATTGGACCTGAGGCGGGAGAGAAAGGGGGCGAGATTGTAGCTACTGGCACTCCTGAAGAAGTAGCTAGATCAAAATCATTTACAAGTAAATATTTAAAAAAACTACTTAAGTAGTTTTTTTTAAAAACAAAATCAGTTCACTTATTGAACTAAATTACCTATAATAGGAGTTTAATTTATTACTACGATGGTTATGTCAGCTATTTCTAAATTATCACCTGCATTAAACTACTTGAACCCGTTAAATGTGTTATACCTCCCCTCTTACATCCTTTCCTCTGTTACGGGAGCTTTTTCTGCTTTAAACAGCCTATATAACTCTCAACTTCCATCGCTTGAAGGACGAGCACTGCCAATTGCCCCTCAAGAAGACGAAAGAAAGGAAGCTCCTAAAGCTCTAGATGCCTCACTCGTGCTAGAACACGGAGTTTTAAGCGCTCAAAAATATCCTTCCCTAGATGTTCTATTGGATCAATCGAGCAGGCCCTACCCCATCATTTTGATCGAATTAGAAGATGGAACAAAAATAGAAGTGGCAAAAACATTTTTAACAGATATTG
>JAJFML010000205.1 GCA_021772195.1 Chlamydiota bacterium
TCTTAGGTATAGATCTCTTGGCTCTGAGAGAATCGATCATATTATGGACTCCTCTTTTGTGCCGGAGTTCAATCTGTTTATACCGGCATATAATGAAGGTCATCACATTGCTAAAAATGTGGCATGTATGCTCACACTTAAATATGCGAATCTAAAAGTAATAGTAGTTAATGATGGTTCTACAGATAACACTTTGCAAGAATTGAGAAGAGAGTTTGATCTCGTCCAACTGCCTCCTGTAATTCCTGGGTCGATAGAGACGAAGAAGATTAAAAATTATTATGTTTCGAGAAAAAACTCTAACTTAATCGTTATTGATAAAGAAAATGGCGGAAAAGCGGATTCTTTAAATGCTGCACTAAACATCTCGACTGCACCCTATTTTGTCTCAGCAGACGCGGATACCTATTTTGACCATAAGGCATTTCTTGAAGGAATTTACTTTTTCTTAACGCTACCCAAATGCATTGCAGCTGGCGGTCCTGTTTCCATATTAAATGAGAATGTTGTAACAGATGACAAAATGGAGGTTAAGTTCCCTAAAAAGAAGATTTTTGGTATTCAAACGCTTGAATATATGCGCTCATTTTTCGAGTACCGTGCAATGGGAACAAAATTTACTGGAAGCTTAGTCATTCCAGGATCCTGCGCTCTTTTCAATCGGGAAGCTGTAGACAGCATTGGAGGATATTCAACAGATACTGTGACAGAAGATCTCGATATTGTAATGAGATTAAATAAAGAGATGAGAAAAAGAAAAATTTCTTACTCAATTAATTTCATTCCCGCGCTTATAGCCTGGACTACTGTCCCCGAAACTCTTAAAGCACTCTTTTTTCAACGAGAGAGATGGCAAAGAGGGACTCTTCAGTGCCTCTGGCGAAAGAAAAGCATGATTTTCAACCCTTATTATGGAAAAGAGGGATTGCTTGGAATGCCTTATCTCGTTGCAGAGACTATAGGTTGTCTGTTGGAAATCACCTGTTATATATTGATACCTATCTTGATAGCTTTTGGTATTTTAAACTGGATGATAGCAGCACTATTTATTCTCATATCATTTTCTCTTGGAATCATTAGAACCACTCTTACCAATTTAATTGAGCAGTTAACATTTAGGCGCTATCCAAAAACATCTGATGTTTTGCGAATACTATTCTGTGGCCTTTTAGAGCATTTGGGTTTTCATCAAACTGTACTTGTTGCACGAATTCAAGCGTTTGGACGAGCATTTAAGCGAGATCAGTCTTGGAGGCGTGAAGAGGCTAAAGTTGAGCAAGATCAAACTCACACTCAAACTCAAGTAAAAGCTGCTGGTTAGAAACCATTTGTGAGGTAAATAATGACTGAAAAAGATCCAGAAGAATCACCCAGTATTTTAGTTAGCACAGCTGCAAGTACAGTTTCCTTCTGTATGAAATATTTAACTCTTTACAGGGGCCTGTTTCAAAATAACAAGAATTTAATTAGGAGAGTGGAAGTCTTATCGTTGATATTGTGCGCCGTTTCCCTAGTTATGCTCTGTACAGTTCACTATTTTCCTTACTGGGTAGGGGCTATTTTTTGCATTTTCATGGCTCAAAGAGTTCTCGAATTTTTTCTTGTCTATACTCAGAATTTTATTTTTCAAAAAGGCGTCGTCTTTTCGAAATTTTATGACCGCATACATCGAGGTGAGTGGTTTATCTTGATGTTTGGCCTTAGCATTTTTCAGGTGGTTATAGCTTTTTCTGTTTGGTATCGGACAATTACGATTCATTTTCCTGATTCTTTTAATAGGCACTTGGAGATTATTGACTGTGTCTATTTTACTGTGGATACCCTTACAACACTAGGATTAGGCGATATAGCACCTGTTTCGATGCTTCCAAAGGTTCTTGTCATCACTCAAGGGGTGCTGACTTATTTCACGATTATCATTGTATTCAGTGGACTGAATTCAGTTCATTTCTCAGAAAAAGATTAGCGAATCTCAATTTGATCACCCTCAATTAGAATATCTACCCACTCTTCATTGGGGGCTATTTCTATCAATTCTTCAAAGGACTCCCTGATAGGGCGCGGATCATTTTTTTCAACAATCCAGCGGATGGGATAGGTACCAGGGAAGAGTTGTAAGTGAAGTTTTCCTCGAATACCTGTTGGATTGGATGGTCTAAGAGCGATTTTTGCTCCATCAAACTCAGCATAAACTATCTTCATTTCGGTCTCATCATCAATATCTGTCACTGTAATTTGAACTCTTGCGAAATGGGGAGCGCCTGGCCTTTTGGGAGCTTTTCGAAAACTGCTCGTTGTTTCAGCAAATAAGCCAGAAGAAATTACCAAAAAGGTAAGAATTATTTTAAACATGTTTGCCTCTCTTTCATTGAGAAATAGGGGAGATCTCCTTTTCATGAAAGAAATTTTTTGCAAAAAAGTAGAAATTATCGGAAAAGGGAATAACGGACAAGGAGGAACAGTCTATGCGTATTTTATGTCTCATCACATCTCTACTATTGAGTCATCTTTATGCAGGACAGATGAAGACCTATGAGAGGGGAGATCTCACAGCAAATCCAGTTAGGGTCATTGCTGTAAAGAATACTCCCGAGCCTAATAATGTCTCTCTTACTATCTCTTATCCTGTGAAAAATCAGCTTTTATCTAGCGGCAGAAAGATTAATCTGAACTTTCGCCTTCGCGGATTTTCACTTGGGACGGACTCCTACTCATTTAAAAGGTCAAAAGATCTTATAAATTCAAAATTGGGGCAGACTGTCCATATTGTTGTGGATGACAACCCATATATCGCATACTCAGGGCCTAGCATGGACCCTTTTGATGAGGAAGGTGACTTTTATCAGCAAAACTATCGCTTAAATCTTCCCTACAATCTAAAAGATGGGATGCATACTCTTCGTGTTTTTCCCTGTAGATCCTACGGTGAGAGTTTGAAATGCTCCTCTTGCTATGATGGAATTACTTTCTATGTCCGTGATCAAAAAGTTATTCGTACAATGAATTTGAGGATGCCATACTTGACCTATAATGAGCCTAGCGATAATTTTGTCTATCCTGAAGGCGGGCCTATCTTGCTTGATTTCTATATCAATAATTGTGAACTCTCGAATGATGGCTATAAAGTGCGCCTCATTGTAGACGGCAAGCGCATTCGTGATCTTACAGAGTGGACGCCTTACTATCTTTATGATTTAGATCGAGGTACTCACGAGGTTCGGTTGCAGCTCCTTGATGGAAATGACCACGCAGTGCCTGGTCTTTTCAATGATGTCTCCCAAAAGATCAATGTTGGACAATAGGAAAGTCTTTTTTCCAGGTCTTTAGTGCGTCGATAATAATGCGCTTGAAAAGAGAGGCCTGCTCTATCTCTTCAAAGCGGTATGCATAGCCAAGCGTTGTCACCTCATAGATACTCACCAAAGAAGAGGTGAGATCGTAGGAAGAGACCTTCAGTTTTCCAACGGCAGATGTCACAGCCTCTTTAAAGTTTGAATTAGGCGCGTCCGTTGTTGACC
>JAJFML010000206.1 GCA_021772195.1 Chlamydiota bacterium
GCTATAAACCACCCCGCAAGAAAGACAATAGCACCGTATACAAAAAAGAAAAGCCACAATTGAAGATGAGTTAGATTAACCTTCTTTTTCTTAGCTATTGGTATTGGGATATGATTTTTCTTTTCAAACTGATGCAAAACATAGAGCATCAGGCAGTAGATCATAAAAATCACCAGGCTCCAGATTCCAATGTGAAAAAATACAGCTGTTGTCCCTATAGAAAAGCGCAAGAGAACTAAACTTAATAGCACTATTAGCAAAACACCATTTAAAATCAGAATGGGTTTTGCAGCTTTATAGGTAAGCGCCTCTTTCATAAGTATCATGTCTGCAAAGACAAGTATAACCGTTTGAAGAGGAATACCTCCGAAGAGATTGTTTAATGTAAGAGATGCATTATTCATCCAAGCAGCAGAGATTGTAGTTGCGACCTCTGGCAGGGAGGTCATAGCGCCCACAAATAAAGCGCCTAATAATGCCGCACCCATCTTTGTCTTATGGGAGAGAAGGTCTGCATAAAATGCCAGCTTACTTCCTGCGAACCAAATAACAATGGCAGAAAAAATGAAGAGAAGAAGATTAGTAAGAGGGGTATGTGTTAATAGATTTATCATATCTCGACATATTTACCGATCGAGATAATTCTGTCAAAAAAAAGAGGGACCATTTTCATGGTCCCTCGTCTTGTGAGACTTGTTGGGCTCGAACCAACGACCCTCTCATTAAAAGTGAGATGCTCTACCAACTGAGCTAAAGTCTCGAATGTGACCCCAAGGGGATTCGAACCCCTGTTGTCGGAATGAAAATCCGGTGTCCTAGGCCTGACTAGACGATGGGGCCATAATTTTACATTTAAGACGACTAAAGTCTAACCAATCCTAGCTATTTGGTTCAAGGTGAAATCATTACCATGCCTCGACTTTTTTCAATAAGGCCTCTTACCTCATAAAAATTACAGGGCAAGAAAATGGAAAATCACCTAAAGTATAACCCAAATAACTCACTCTTTTCCCTATTTTATACAATTGAGTTCAAAATGAAACTACCTTCTTTATGTAATTGCTTCTCTTCACTTTTTTCATGTACTCAATCAGAGAATAAAAAAACAGGCCATTCAACCAACAAAGTAAGCCCTGAAAAGCCTCCTTCTGTCCTAGATCAAAGAGTGCATGCATTCACAAAAAAAACGATTAAAACTGGAAGTAGGGGGCAGGCTCCTAAAAAAGCCCTAAGAGTCCCTGATCCAAATGAGCTTGCAGCTCAACAATCCCTTACCCAAAAGGTAAAGAGACTTACTCATTATGAAATGGGCAGAAGAAGTTCTAACGCTCATGAAAAATACAAACTAAGATTTGAGCGTATGCATAGCAGGAAATGCTACAAATCTATATCAGAATTAAGACAAGAATCTCAAAAAATTGATTATAGTCTTGTTTATAAATTTATCTCTTTAACTCTGGAAAAGCTATCTAAAGCCAAACTCATAATCCGTGATATATACGACTCGAAAATAGTTCTAAACGCTTTTATGGACTACCTTTCCGAAAGACTCGCAGAAGACAATTTAGATGCCCTCATCACTGTCTATTGTATTATCGATCAGATAAAATTAGGTTCAGGGAAAATTCCTTCCCTTCAAGATCTTAAGCCTCATTTTCCGGATGATGATTCAGATGGAGTAAATTTATCTGGTAGATTAAGGAAGACAGTTAAAGATATGTTGAACAATCAGATTATTTTGTCGGAAGAAGAGCTAAAGCAGCTACTAATTGAAATTTCGAAAATGCTCGAAATACTTCTGGAGTTGGATTTCAAAAAATTCATTGAAGTTGTAAAAGAAAAACAAGATATTCAAGAGCATGGATGATAGATCTCTTATTGAAGTAATCTGAGCAACAAGAGGTTGCAGCTCAGATCAATCGCTAGATAGTTCCTAAGAAATATTCTCTAAAATTTCTTTTTCCTTGTCAGTACAGGCAGAATCAATATCTTTACAATATCGATCTGTAAGATCTTGAATACTTTTCTCGATTTTTTTCATTTGATCTTCAGGAATTTCACCATCTGCTTTTTGTTTTCTAACAAGATCATTGTATTTTCTTCTTACTTCACGAATAGCAATTTTTGCCTCTTCGCCCTTTTTTTTGCACTGCTTAGCAATTTCTTTTCTAACGCTTTCATCCATTGGTGGAATCGAAATGCGAACCACATTTCCATCAACAACCGGACGGATATTTAAATTTGCACTATCAATACCTTTTGCAATTGCATTTACATTCGAGGCATCAAATGGGGAAACCAAGAGTTGTCTTGGTTCGGGAACTGTGACATTAGCAAGATCACGCAGTTTCATTTGAGTTCCATAGACCTCCACTTGAACACTATCCAACATAGAGGGATTGGCTCTTGAAGATCTTAAGTTTTTCAATTCATCTTTTAAGTGGTCAAATGCAGATTGCATTCCTGATTTGGCTTCCTTTTCTATCGTCATAACTATGCTCCCGTTGTAACTAGTGTACCAATATTACCTTTTAGGGCATTTAATAGCCCATTAGTCTCTGTAAATTTGATAACACGAATTGGTATCTTCTTCTGTTTACATATTTCATATGCTGTCATGTCCATGACAGCTAAGCGTTTTTCAATAACGTCGATATGGGTGAGTTTATGAAATCGCTGTGCATCAGAATCCATATTGGGATCCTTATCATAAATTCCATCTACATTTGATGCTTTAATAAGAATATCGGCATCAATTTCAGCCGCTCGAAGAGCAGCTGCACTATCTGTTGTAAAATAGGGATTAGATGTGCCGCCAACAAAAACAACTACCTCGCCCTTTTCCATCAGCCTCAAGGCCTTCTTTTTCGAGTAGGTTTCAACAAAGGATCCACATTCAAAAGCTGACAATACAGATGTGGCTACACCAAATTCTGACAGGACCTCCGAAAGAATAATACCATTCATGACAGTAGCGAGCATCCCCGCATGGTCTTTAGAAGTACGAGGGATTGCGAGAGAACACTCTGCACCTCTTAGCAAATTACCAGCGCCAATTACGATGCCGATTTGCACTCCTAAATTATGTACTTGTTTGATATTTTCAGCGATAAAGCTAAGTGAGTCCTCATTATAACCGCACTCTCTAGCCCCAGAAAGAGCTTCCCCGGAAAGCTTTAGAAGAATGCGGCTGTAAGGGTTCATCTACTGACCGACTCTCCATCTCCAGAAACGGCGGAGTTTTAACTCTTTACCGCTATCTTTAGCACATTGTTCTACGTACTGACCAACAGAAATAGATGAATCTTTAATGAATTTTTGGCAGCTAAGGCAAACCTGATCACAAAAAGCTCTTAGTTTTCCAACAAGAATTTTATCGATCATATTTTCAGGCTTTCCTTTAAGCTGAGATTTTGCAATTTCAGTTTCACGATCCGTGACAGATTTTGGCACATCTTCAGGAAAGAGATAATCAGGATTTTCGGCTGCAACATGCATAGCAATTTCTCTTGCAACATCTTGAGCATCATCACTACCAGATATTTCGACGACTGTAATAATCTTTCCGCCCATATGAGAGTAGATGCCAAGCGATGCATTTGCATCTTTCTCGATGATTTCAACTCTCTTCAACTGGATATTTTCTCCAAGAGATTGAATAAGCAGGTTGCGGTATTGCTCGACTGTTAAAGAAGGATCTTTACAGTAAGGACTTTCCATAAAAGCTTCTAGTGAAGCAGGTTTTGTCTCAGCTGCTTGATTTGCAACATCTGCAAGGAAAGTTTTAAACTTTTCATTTTGAGCAACAAAGTCAGTCTCTGTATTAGCTTCAACAAGAGCGATCGCTTGATCTGACTCACCTGTTCCAATTAGACCTTCTTTGGTCTCCCTGCCTTCTTTTTTTGCGCCAGATGCCATCCCTTTTTTACGGAGATAGTCAATCGCTTTTTGCAAATCGCCATTTGCCTCAACAAGAGCTTCTTTACATTTGCCCATGCCAACGCCAGTGATTTCTCGAAGTTCTTTAATCAGGTCAACAGTAATATTACTCATTTGTACCCTCCGCCTCGTCTTTCTTCTCTTCCGCTTTTAGCTTGTCTTGAGATACTTCTTTTTTCTCTTTTTCCATGGAAACATTCATCTCTTTCTTCTTCTCTTGAATTGCTTTTGTAAGAGAGCTTAAAACAAGTTTAATACTCTTAAGAGCATCATCATTACAAGCAATGACATAGTCAATAGGATCGGGATCGCAGTTAGTGTCTACAAGGGCCATAACAGGAATACCTAACTTCTTTGCTTCTTTAACAGCAATGTGTTCTTTTCCAGGATCAACGACAATTAATAGTCCTGGTGGTTTTCTCATTCCACGAATA
>JAJFML010000207.1 GCA_021772195.1 Chlamydiota bacterium
TTTGAGCAAAGAGAGCAGTTGATAAAAGAGTAAAAACAAAAAATAATCTCATATAAGTCCTCATTTATATAATGGGAAAATCTTATAGCACGCTCAATTTTTTTCAATCAATAGTTTTCAATGCATCTCTCCCCTACCAATTAATTTTAACGGGACATTTTCCGTGAACCAGGAGAAGTCAAAGAACTTCTCCTTTTTTATTTCCCGCCTACCATTTGGTATGAAAGGGAATGAAATTCTTACAAGATCTTTATGGAAGACCTAAATAACTGCTAGATTTCAGATCTTCTTAAAAAAGTAATGGTTAAATATTCTTCACATAAGTAAGAAGCTTGCCCAACCACCACCACGGAGGAAGGTATGGCTTATTCTGTTTAACTTGCATGTAGTAATTATTTTGAAGGCTTTCATGATGTTTCTACCTTTAATCAAAACAATACATACAAAAATCTCTTAGGGATTTTAAAAGTATTTTCTTACTTCACAGTCGTAATACCGCTATTTTTTGGATTAGCATATGGATTATCTTCATTAGTTGGCCGAGTTACTACCGTAGAAAATCCTTCCTTAATAAGTCAAAACATGTCTTCTATTGGAAAGACTGATTAAGTGCTGTGTTTTAGATTTTTCACAAAATCACAGTGAAAATTGATTTTAGAGATCGATCTAAACCTCTGAAGGTTAGCGGGATCGAAAAATTTATTTTTGCCTGATTTTTGGAAAAGATGAAATGCATGAGTTGATCAGAGGTTCCTTAAGTTGTTCTCTCTCAAAAATTTTTCAACACAGCCACTTTGGAAAGTTTAAATGATCCGATTTCCTTTCTCCTCACACCAAAATTACATTTTTTATTTACATTTGATATATAAATGCGGTACGCTTAAAGCAATTTTTTTTAATCACGCCTCAAACAAAACCAAAGCAACAAACTTCTATGAACAAATTATCGATTGTCAAAAAAAAGAAAGTGGTTATCGATCGTCCAGGACTGAAAGTAGTTCAATTTTATTTATCCAAAGGAGATCGTATACCAGAACATCATACAAATGCAGATGTTCTGGTCACAACTGTTAAAGGCAAAGGCATTTTTACAATTGACTCAACCCATCATGATATGAGTCCGGGTATCTTTTTAGAGATGACTCCCTATACTCCTCATGCAATTGAAGCCTTAGAAGAACTTGAGTTTGTCGTCGTTCATATGCAATTAAAAGAAAAAGCAAGTACAGTAAGTTGTGGTGCGGACAACGTTTCTTCTTAAAAAAATTTATAACAAGAAAATCCTATTTTGTTTTCTTCAAGGTTATACTCTTCTATTAATCCTTGGATCCATTTTTCTCTTGCAAGTCACTCTTTTCCAACCATTATCGCAAACGTTCTTTCAGGAATGGTGATTCAAGTTGGATCATGGCTAGCCTGGCACGAGAAGAGATGGTCTCTTCAATTCAACCTAACCTTTCTTCTCGGACTTACTTTGTTCTTTATTCGTCGATGGTTCTAAATACGAAAATTTTATCTCTCAGCATTTCTAGTATTGATAAGCCTCTTTCTCTCTTTTAAGTTTTATCAAGCTCTACCTGATCGCAAGAAATCTAAAAAGGTTTCTACGTGATTGTTGCTCAAGTCTAATCTTCAATTTTTCCCTTTTTTATGGACTGGGATTAAAAGTATAAAGGAAATTTTGATAACCCATTTCTTAGGAACGTTATTTCAATCAAAAGTTCTGATAAGCGTCTCTCTACCTCCATTAAGACTTGAAAAACAGAACTTTAAAGTTCTGTTTTTTTGTTTCTATACCTTTTCTGTATTAAACCAACTGGCTGTTCTTTTGCAGAAACCAACCAACATCAGCATCACAGGTACTTCAATGAGTACACCGACCACTGTGGCAAGTGCGGCACCTGAGGAGAGCCCAAACAGCATAACAGAAGTGGCAATTGCAACTTCAAAGTGATTCGATGCACCGATCATAGCGGCTGGAGCTGCATCTTCATATTTTAGTTTAAGAATCTTTGCTCCGACGTATCCCAATCCAAAAATGAATACCGTCTGAATTAACAATGGGATCGAGATCCATAAAATAGTTAGCGGGTTAGCAAGAATGGTTTCTCCTTTGAAACTGAACAACAGCACCAGTGTCAGTAATAGTGCACTGATGGTCACTGGCGTTAAGATATGAAGAAATTTTTCTTTGAACCAATCTTCTCCTTTGTTTCCGATAACCCATTTACGAGAGAAATGCCCTGCAACAAGTGGTAGTGCCACATAAATAGCCACAGAAAGCAGAAGTACCTGCCATGGAACAGGTAACTGACCGATGCCCAGTAAGAACCCTCCTAGCACGCCATAAAGCAGCAGCATAGTCAGAGAGTTGATAGCAACCATGACAAGTGTCAAGCTATCATTCCCCTGAGCTAAGTATCCCCAAACAAGAACCATAGCTGTGCAGGGTGCTATTCCTAAGAGGATACAACCGGCAAAATAACTGCGCCACAGAGGGATCTCAAGCATTTTGACACCGTCGTGCAACACCACAGTACCCGCGCCATGCTCCACTCCAACAGGCAGATTAAGGCCAAAAGGCATCTTCACCAGATCTGTTGCATCGGCTCCAATCAATCCTTTGAATAGAAAACCAAGAAACAGCATCGCTATGGCATACATCGTGAACGGCTTGATGCACCAGTTAATGAACAGAGTCAAAAAAACGGGTTTTCCACTCTTACCAGCTTTCACCACGCTTGTGAAGTCAACTTTGACCATAATCGGGTACATCATGAAAAACAGACAGATAGCAACAGGAATGGAAACAACCGGTGCTCCATTAACACTAATACTCATGCCATCAAGTGTTTTTGCAAGTCCCGGGGCCGCTTTACCAAGGTAAATTCCTCCCACGATACATAATCCGACCCAGACGGTGAGGTACCTCTCAAAGATGCTGGTCATATGCCGGTCGTTCTTAATGCAGGATTTATTACTCATTTTACAAATATCCTCAAGACTTGTTAAATATTCTCAATACTACCAGGTAATCATTTATTCATGAATTCGATTTCCAATAATGACCGATTTAACAAGATGAAGTAATTATGGCTTTGTTGAAAAAGATTTTTTGACGGGTTTTCCCAGTTCATCTTTTTAAGAATCATCTTTGATAAGTAGCTTTTGCCATTCGATTTAATGCCTGAATTTTAAGCAGGCTCTCGAGTATTTGATTCTCTTCTTTTCTACAGGACAATCGATCTCCTAACGTCATTTTAAGCCTTGAGAAAAAGGTCTCTGCTAAACTTCTTCTTCCATATCCTTTTAGCTTTTTCCATAACTCATAATCTCCTCCCAGTTCTTTTATTTCTCTCAGTGCATCATTTCGATTTCTCATCTCTTTTTCCTCTCTTAAAACACTTGTTTTTCTCGGTGGAATGATATCTTCTATCCCTTGATTTCTGAGCAATCCTCGGCAGGTTTTTGTATCATAGGCCCCATCTGCATAGGCTCTTTTTATACCTCTTGGACAGTTAGATAAAAGGTCTCTCAGTTGAGCTGAATCAGCCCCTTTTTCATCTGTTATTTTTACAACAACACATTCTCCAGTTTTTGGATCTACTGCTGCATGTACCTTGAGCCATCTTCTTCTTTTTTCTCTTCCATGCTTGTAAGTTTTCCACTCACCCTCTCCAAAAATTTTAAGGCCTGATGCATCGATAACAATTTCCATTGAACGTCTACTAGATAGCTTTGGAAGCAAGGAAGAGACTTCCTTGCTTCTCTTACAGAATAAGGAATAATGAGGAGAGGATATTTTAGATCCTATAAGATTAAGAAGAGAATTGAAAAATCCCTCAAGGGTTCGAAAAGTCAATTTGTAAGCGATTTTCTGCGCCCATCCAGAGAGAATGAGAGCGTTTTTAAACTTAGGTCTTCCTTTTGAGCTCTCGAAAACATCGGAGTTTTTGAGAAAATCTTTATCAATCCAAAAAGTTATGCTTCCTCTTTGAACGAGAGATTTGTTATATTGTTTCCAACATCGTTTTGCGTTGTTATGCATGGTAAGCTCCTTTGTTTTAGCGACTAAAGAGTTTACCTGCTTTTCTTTTCTAAATTCAATAAAACTTTTTAACTGATGAAGCTGGTTTTTAAAGGCTTATCTCTAAGGACTTTTTCAACAACGCCACGCAAGATCATCCATAGCTGAAATATATCCAGACTAGTGGTTATCTACCAGCCCTATAAAATAAATTTAGGTTTGAGCTTTTGTGAGCTCGGTTAAAATCCCTAGAATCGGAATTCACTTTACGTTAAAAGACTGGAGATTTAGAAAATTTTTTTCAAAATCTTCTCGTAAGACCTCTTTAAAGACAGACGCTTGCGATATTGAATACATTTCCACTCGGAGCTCTTTTTAGTCTCTTTTTTAAGTCTTACAAAATCAATTTCTTCAATAGATGCTAGCCTTTGAAGAACAAGGTAAAGGTAATAATAATTATCTTCTAATAACAAATTGTTGAGAGCAAATTTTTGCGCATTTTCTGAGATTTCTCGGACTTCTGTGTCATGCAATTTTGCCCACTCAATTTTATCT